>JAGWUK010000033.1 GCA_028868455.1 Burkholderiales bacterium
GGAACTACGCCTTCATACCAAGTCAGCGGACCCAATGGGCTACTACTGCCGATCAATAACATGCCTGGCTTGTTACCAGGAGACCAGATTAGTTTCGTGTTCAATACGATTAGTCCAAATGGTCCTGACAGAAAAGTCTTTAATTGCTCCATATATACAAGGCCGCTGGCTGATGGCCTGGGTCTATCACCTTTTAGTCAACAACCAACTTCAGATAATCAATACGCGATTGAATCAGATTCAGTATTTACTGTGGCGACAGTGCCAGGTGGCTGGAATTTTACTTTGCAAGGTTTTTACAGCACGCCTAACTCTGAAAATAATGGCTCTATCACGGTGCCATTTCTGGTCGATCCAGAAGCGGATGTGGGGACGGGGGTGACCTGAACGCATTGTTGCGCGTATCTGGTGTTGGCTAAATTGCGTGTTTCAGATTTTTCTGGCTAGCGATCAAAAAAACGAGCACCCAAGGTGCTCGTTTTGTTTTCGGACTCTCGTTGCCCTTAATTTTTTGCTTTCATTCACCCAGCACGCTTATTTGCCAGCCGCTTGCGCCTGTGCCCTTAAACTTGCGAGACTGGCTCCGGGGGTGATCAGGTTGCCGTCATATCGCAATTCGATCAATGCGGGTAATTGCTTACTGCGCGCGTGTTCCAGCGCCCTTTGCAAGGCAGGGGCAAATTCTTCTGTCGTCGTGACGGTTTCGCCGCTCGCACCAAAGGCACGGGCCAGTGCGGCGAAATCAGGATTGTGCAATTCGGTGCCGGAGACGCGCGCCGGGAATTCGCGTTCCTGATGCATGCGGATGGTGCCATACATGCCATTGTTAAAGACGAGGATGACAACGCCGGCTTTATATTGAACCGCGGTAGCAAGTTCTTGTCCATTCATCAGATATTCGCCATCGCCAGCAAAGGTGATGACGGTGCGATCCGGTTCCGTCAACTTGGCAGCAACGCCCGATGGCACACTATAGCCCATGGCGCCAGATGTCGGTGCCAGTTGGGTACGGAAACCACCGTAACGGAAATAGCGATGGGCCCAGGTGGCGTAGTTGCCAGCACCATTGGTGATGATGGTGTCGGCCGGTGCTTGCGCCATGATGTCCTGTACCACCTGCCATAAATTGAGCGGTGCTTTTTCTTGCGCGAAAATGGCTGGCTCGGTTTGCCATGCACGTAAATCATTTTTTGCTTCGGCGACACTGTCTTGCCATTTTGCGGCAGCATCTAAACCTTCCATTTCAGCCAGCGCTTCTGCAATTTCTTTCATGCCGCTGTTGATCATCAGGTCAGCCTGATAGACACGGCCTAATTCCAGTGCATCGCTGTGGATATGAATCAGTTTTTGTTTGGGTACCGGTGCTTCCAGCACGGTGTAGCCGCCAGTAGTCATTTCACCCAGACGCGGGCCGATGGCAATGATCAGATCTGAGTCACGCAATCGTTGCGCCAGTTTGGGATTGATTCCAATGCCTACATCACCGATGTAATTGGGATGCGCATTGTCCATCAAGTCCTGAAACCGGAAAGCGCAGGCAACAGGCAGTTGATTGCTGACCGCAAATTCGCTGATGTGTTGGCAGGCTGCTTTATCCCATCCGCTGCCGCCCAAAAGCAACACAGGTTTCTGTGCCACCGCCAGCATATTGCGCAATTGAGCGAGTTGCTGCGGCGACGCCGATGCCTGCACTGGCGTGTAATGGCGGGTATCTGCCACTTCAGCGACTTGTGCCAGCATGTCTTCCGGCAGGGCCAGTACGACCGGACCGGGGCGACCGCTGGTAGCAACCTGAAAGGCGCGGGCAATGTATTCTGGTACGCGATCAGCGCGATCAATTTGGGCGACCCACTTTGCCATTTGGCCGTACATGCGGCGGTAGTCAATTTCCTGAAAGGCTTCGCGTTCAACAAAGTCGTTGCCAACCTGGCCGATAAACAGAATCATCGGCGTCGAGTCTTGATACGCCGTATGTACCCCGATTGACGCATTGGTAGCACCTGGGCCGCGTGTGACAAAGCAGATGCCGGGTCTGCCGGTCAGTTTGCCATAAGCATCGGCCATAAAAGCTGCGCCACCTTCCTGACGATTGATGATGAAGCGGATCGGACTGTCATGCAGTGCATCCAGAACTGGTAAATAGCTTTCGCCAGGAACACCGAATATGGTATCGACGCCGTGAACTTGCAGGGCGTCCACAATCAATTGGCCGCCAGAACGTGATTTCAACATGACAAATGTGTGAGAGGTTGGAAAACCAGTACGCTACCAGAAAGCCTGTTGCATTTATATGTTAATCAGGATGTTTGTCATGATTTATTGCTGAGTAAGGTAAAATGGCGCCCGAAGCAGGCCAGACAATCGCTGGTTGACGTGTTTTGCACGGCAACGGGAGGAAGGTCCGGACTCCATAGAGCAGGGTGACGGCTAACGGCCGTACGTTGAAAGCCGGAGCGCAAGCCGAGGTATAAGACGAGGAATAGGGCCACAGAGACGAGCGTATTAAGTTACGGTGAAACGCGGTAACCTCCACCCGGAGCAATTTCAAATAGGCACGCGTTGAGGTGGCTCGCGGAGCGTGCGGGTAGAAAGCTTGAGCGGCGGAGCAATCCGTCGCCTAGAGGAATGATTGTCATAGCAGTAAGCAGCAATGCTGATGCCGTAACAGAATCCGGCCTACCGGCCTGCTTTATTTTATTTCCTTCGTCTACTTCTTACAAAATCGGTTCAGATGCAGTACGGTTTCCGGTTTTGTGATTGGTATTGATATCGTCGCATGAGTGCCTCGAGGCAAATTTGCGCAAGTCTGTCAAAAAAAGAAATCGTACTTTTGCCGAATGATCATCGCGAATAGGTAAATTGGATACAAATTTCCTGATTTATGGTGACTGATCGCGTGTTGCCTACACCACAAGCCCGTTTTCCAAATAAGCAGTGTTACACTAATTCATGGGTATTCTTTCGACTCTGATTAATCCAACGAAGCCATAAAAATCATGGAGACAGCTGGTATCCGGAGAGCGCGCGATGTTCCTATTGTGGTATTTGCGATTTGCATTTGCCTGATTATCGTTGCCATTATTGGACAGAGCTGGTGGTCGGTTGAGGAAGACAAAAAACTTACCATAGCAACCGCTCAAGAACAAAATTACGTTGCCGTTCGCATTCTTGAAGAACATGCGAGCAGAGTCATGCATGATGCTGTACACACAATCGTTGCGACCAGTGAAGTCTTGCGTGGTGAGCGTGTTGTAAGTCCTGGTGAGGAGGCTGCGCTTCGCCAGATATTGTTGAGCCAGCGTCAGGATTCACATTTCCTGTTTGATATTTCTGTCATAAATCGTGCGGGAATGAAGTGGGTCTCTACCGTGGATGCGCCGCTAGTTTCCAGAGATTTACATAATCAGTCACAGATTAAATTTCTGCTGCAAAATCCCAAATATAAGCAAACAGTTTTTGGCGATGCAGTCAGGCTGACAAAGTCTGGGCACTGGACCTTTCCCATTGCCAAAAATATTTTGAATCGGAATGGTGTTTCGGTTGGAATTCTGCAGATTGACGTTAATCTCGAATATTTTCAGGAATTCTATCGAAGGGTGGCGCAAGGAAAAGGCGCGTTCATCTCTTTGTACGACAAGAACGGGAACATGTTTTCCAGTCTTCCCTCCAAAGACCCGTTTTTCTCCAGCCATCCCACCCAATCGGCACTTGTCAGTGCGCTAAATAGTGATTTGCAGGAAGGCACAATTGAAGACGATCCTGCGGAGAGTCACGATGGTGGGTTGCTGTACACATACAGGAAGTTAGCCGAGTTCCCGTTAGCAATCGTGTATGTCAGGGACATTGATACGATACTGACGGACTGGAATACACGTGTCAGACAGAAAATGTTGTTCACGTTTGCCATGATCGTTTTTATCCTGACGTTAGCATTGCTGCTGCTATGGCAACTCCGGCATTTACAGGCATCCAAGGCAAAACTGGAAGCGAGCGAAGGGCGTTATCGGTTGCTGTATTCCGGTGCCCAGGATGCGATCCTCCTGATCGGACACGACTATACGTACGTGGATTGCAATCCGGCAGCCGTTAAACTGTTCGGCGTAAAGAGTGAGCAAGAGGTCATAGGACGCCGGGTGGGTAGTTTTTCCAGCGACAATCAGCATGTCACGGGTTTGCCAAACGCTGATAAAAATAGCCTCGTCACGACTTTGATTGATCAGGCATTTGCAGGTGAGCCCCAGTGTTTTGAATGGATTACGCAGCGCGACGGGCAGCAACAGCATATTGAAGTATCTTTGAGTCGCGTTGAAGTTGATGGGAGAATGTTGCTGTTCTGCGTCGAGCGCGATATTAACGCCAGAAAATACACGGAACACTTACTGGAAGGTCAGAATACGCTGCTGCAATTGATTGGCGGTGACGATGATCTCGGGACAATTCTTGAGGCTGTTTGTGCATTTGTTGAGAAACTTTGTCCACATTGGCGCATAGGTATTCAGTTGTTGTCTGAAGATCAGAGGACGTTTGCGCAGGCATTGGGGCGCAGTTTTCCTGAAGTTGTGAAGGCGCAACTGGTAGGCATGCCGGTCACACACGGCAATGGCATCTGGAGCGAGGCGATCTTACAGGCGAGCCCGGTCTGGATCGAAGAATTGCAAAAAGATGACAGCATGCAGTTTGTTAACGCACTGGAGACGTTGTCTGAATTCATCGTCGGTGGTGCGTGGCCGATCATGGGGAAAAATGGACAACTGCTCGGCAGCTTCACCCTGTTTTCCCTGAGTTCTCAACCACTGACAGATAAAGATCTGAGCCTTATTGGCATTACGACGGATATTGCAGGTATTGCGATTGAGGGGCGACGTTCCGAGAAAAAAATTCTGCAGCTAGCGCATTACGATGAGCTCACTGGCTTGCCGAATAGGTTTTTGTATAACCAGCATCTGGCCAAGGCACTTGCCCTTGCTGAGCGCAATCGAAGCAGGCTGGCAGTCATCTTTCTTGATCTTGACCGGTTTAAAAATATCAACGATACCTTTGGTCATGACGAAGGCGATCATGTTTTACGTAGCGTGGCAGCCCGCTTCCGTCACACGCTTCGGGAATCGGACATTATTGCCAGAGTTGGTGGTGACGAGTTCATCTTGCTGATTGATCAGTTTAATGAGCCAAGAGATTTGGGTGATATCGCAGATAAGCTACTTTTCGAGGCAGCACAACCTTTTGAAATTGACGGGCAGGAGTGTCAGTTAAGCGCCAGTATCGGTATCGCAACGTACCCAACTGATGGTCGTAATGCGCAAACTTTGTTGAAGAACGCTGATATTGCGATGTATCGCGCCAAGAATAAAGGCAAAGACAATTATCAGTTTTATGCGTCGGAAATGAATACGCACACAGTTGAGCGGCTTGCATTCGAGGCGCGATTGCGTAAGGCCCTGGAGCGCCGGGAGTTCGTTGTCTACTATCAGCCGAAAGTTAATTTATTGTCCGGGAGAATCGTTGGGGCCGAAGCTTTAGTGCGCTGGAATCATCCCGAGCGTGGGATTCTGTTGCCAGGCGAGTTCATCACGTTGGCAGAGGAAGCTGGACTGATTGGACGAATAGGCATGTTGGTGCTTGATATCGCCTGTCGGGATATTTTGAGTTTCAGAAGTGTTGATAGAGATTTTGGCCGCGTAGCGATTAATCTTTCTGGTTCGCAATTCAACGACATCAATATGCTGGACGAAGTGAAAAGCGTTGTCGAATTTTGGCGCGTGCCATCGAACTCAATTGAATTTGAAATCACTGAAAGTATGGTGATGCACAATCGTGAGCAAGCACTGACGCTCATGGATGGCATGAAAGAAGCGGGCTTTACCTTATCGATTGACGACTTCGGTACTGGTTATTCATCATTAGCGTATTTGAAACGGTTCCCCGTGGATAGCGTAAAGATTGACCGATCTTTTATCAAAGATATTCCAGATGATCCCAACGATACGGCCATAGTATTAGCAATCGTGGCGATGGCGCACACCCTTGGACTAAAAGTGATTGCTGAAGGCGTGGACTCTGAAGCGCAGCTAGCGACGCTGATTGAATGTCAGTGCAACGAATATCAGGGGTTCTATTTCAGTAAAGCAATTCCTGATAAGGATTTTTTGCAATTATTGCAAAAGCAGATCAATACATCTTTTGCTTGAGTTCCCTCATGTTGAAGCGCCGGAAAATCTTGGCGTTTCAATCATACTATGAAGCAAGCTAATGCCCGTTGGCAGCTTTTAGCGCGCTTTTACCCCTATTTTCCCGATTTTTACCAGGCAAACACATGTTTATATGTGATGTGCCACATTCAATATGCTTCGTAAGTCCCTAATTTATTGAGGAATTTCCCCTATTTGTCACTTGAATGCTTGAAGCTAAGTCATTGACTTCATTAAAGAAATTCCTATTTCGGTGAGCGAATGTGCTTGACCCGCCTCAAGTCATCCTCTAAAGTGGGCAATAGTGTGAAAAAGTGTAATTTTGTGGAGCAAATTTACATTTTTCGTATATCTTCCTAATTTCTATCATCCAAATCAAAATCCAGGAAAAAGGTAAGCAGCGTGTTTCAGGGAGCGTCAGCACTCAATCTCGATGCGAAAGGCAGAATGTCAATTCCTGCCAGGCATCGTGACGCACTCAATGTTCAGTGCGAAGGAAGAATGACATTGACCCGACACCCTGATGGCTGCCTGTTGTTGTTTCCGCGTCCAACCTGGGAATCTCACCGTGAAAAAATTGCAGCATGGCCAATTCAGGCGCGTGACTGGAAGCGGATTTTTCTCGGGAATGCGTTCGATGTGGAGATAGATAGCGCCAGCAGGATTCTGGTTGCGCCTGAGTTACGTAACGCGGTCGGGATGCAGCGCGACGTCATGTTGCTGGGTATGGGAAGCCACTTCGAAATTTGGGACGCTGGTAAATTGGCAGAAAATGAGGCCAAAGCCATAGCAGGTGGCGCTCCTGATGTATTAAACGACTTTTCTTTCTGATCGCGGGCAATGGAAAATCAGCAAGCGGCAGAATTTTTGCATCAGACGGTGCTATTGCATGAGGCCGTGGACGCCCTCGGGATTGAAGGAGTTCGCGCAGCTGGTACGTATATTGATGGAACTTTTGGTCGAGGCGGTCATAGCCGCTTAATTCTTTCAAAGTTGGGGCCATCCGGCCAACTTATTTCATTTGACAAAGATACACAAGCGATTGCCAGCGCTGCGCAAATAAAGGATGTGCGATTTCAAATCGTGCATGACAGTTTTGCCAGCGTGAAACAGTCTTTGGCAGACAGGGGGATTGGTCAGGTCGATGGTGTTTTGTTGGATTTAGGTATTTCATCACCACAGGTCGACGATGCGACTCGTGGCTTTAGTTTCAGAGCAGATGGCCCGCTTGACATGCGTATGGATACTACTCGTGGTATTTCTGCTGCTGAGTGGCTGGCGACTGAACAAGAAGAAAAAATCAGGGAGGTCATAAAAAATTATGGGGAAGAACGGTTTGCTTTTCAGATTGCAAAGGCGATTGTTACTCGCAGGCAGGAGGAGCCCATTACTGGAACCCGACAGCTTGCCGAACTCGTCGCACACGCCGTCAAAACTCGCGAGAAGGGCAAGGACCCGGCAACTCGCACCTTTCAGGCTATACGGATTTTCATCAATCAAGAACTGGAAGATCTCGAGATAGGTTTGGCTGCCGCGTTCGACGTACTTGCGCCCTACGGACGGATGGCAGTCATCAGTTTTCATTCTCTTGAAGATCGTATCGTGAAGCAATTTTTCGCTTCCAAGGTGAACGTAGCGCAACCTGACCGGCGCCTGCCGATCCGTCAGGTCGATTTGCCGCAGGCAGAAATGCGCTTATTGAATCGCATCAAACCTTCTGAAGCCGAAGTGTGTGCGAATCCGCGTGCAAGGTCGGCAATACTTCGCGTAGCAGAACGTTTGCCAGGGGGGCAAACGTGATTGCCAGATTGAATATTCTGTTAGCGGTAGCGCTGATTGCCAGCGCTTTGTTATTGGTTAATTCTCAATATCAGGCCAGACGTTTGTTCATTGAAATGGAGCGTGAGCAGAGTCTGACCAAGCAATTCGAATTGCAATGGGCGCAGTTAAAACTCGACCAGTCCACCTTTGGCAAGCATTCCAGAATTGAGGCCGTTGCGACGCAAGAACTCAATATGGTTCCTGTATCGCCGGAGCGCACGCAATATCTCAAAGCTGTGGAGGAAAAATGAGTCGCGCTGCGAATACACCTCGCACGGCAGGATCGCGTGGTGTCCCGTTTTCCGCCAGCCCCGTCCTGGACGTCAAATTGCCAACCTGGCGTTCACGTCTGGTTTTGTTTCTTTTGTTCATCGCATTTCTGGCTTTAATTGCCCGGGCACTGTGGTTGCAAGGAATGACGACAGAGTTTTTGCAAAAGCAAGGCGCAAGCCGATATGCGCGTACTTTAGAGTTGCCTGCGACCAGAGGAAAAATTACCGACCGGAATGGACAGGTGTTGGCATCGTCGATACCGGTTAAAGCAATTTGGGCAATTCCCGACGATGTACTGGAGGCACCTAAAGAAAAGTTGCAGCGACTAGCGGCATTGTTGGATATGAGTGAAGCTGAGCTTCGTAAGAAGCTGGATTCGGATCGGCAGTTCGTATATCTGAAGCGTCAGGTCGAGCAGGATATCGCCAGCAAAGTCGTGGCACTCGGCATTGCCGGGATAGAAACACGCAAGGAATACAAGCGGTTTTATCCTGAGGGTGAAGTCATGGCACACGTTGTGGGCTTTACAAATGTTGAAGACGTCGGCCAGGAAGGAATAGAACTCGCATCGGAAAAAAGCCTCGCAGGGAAAACAGGGAGCCGCCGCGTTATCAAAGACCGTTTAGGTCGTATTGTCGAAGATATTCAGGCGATTCGCGAACCGCATGATGGTAAAGACCTGACTCTGGCGATCGATAGCAAAATTCAATATATCGCCTTTACGCATTTAAAGGACGCCGTCGAAAAACACAAAGCCAAGGCGGGTGGCGCCGTCGTGCTGGATACGAAAACCGGCGAAATTCTTGCGCTGGTTAATCTACCTGCTTATAACCCGAATGACCGGTCAGTGCTGACCGGTGCGCAACTGCGTAACCGTGTGATGACCGATACTTTTGAGCCAGGTTCAACAATGAAGCCGTTTACTGTTTCGTTGGCATTGGAAACTGGTCGAGTGACGCCGGATACCGTTATACAGACTGCACCGGGTGTCATGTCAATTGGACCGGCAATCATTCACGATGCCCACAAACAAG
Source organism: Burkholderiales bacterium (assembly GCA_028868455.1). Classification (GTDB taxonomy): domain Bacteria; phylum Pseudomonadota; class Gammaproteobacteria; order Burkholderiales; family Burkholderiaceae_D; genus Undibacterium. The sequence goes on from JAGWUK010000033.1 coordinate 9,317, forward strand.
GTGCGTTGACGGTGGCACAAGTCATTCAAAAGTCTTCCAATATTGGCACCGTTAAAATGGCTTTGCAAATGCAGCCAAAGGAAATGTGGGAAATGTTTACCAATGTCGGTTTTGGGCAGCAACCTAAGTTGGGATTTCCTGGTGCCGTAGCCGGACGCTTACGAAATTTCAAGACCTGGCGTCCGATCGAGCAAGCAACGATGAGTTATGGGCACGGTATTTCTGTCTCATTGATACAGATCGCAAGGGCTTACATGATTTTTGCCCGTGACGGTGATTTAATTCCACTCAGTTTTCAAAAAACAACCGGGCTCCCACCATCACACAGAGTAATTTCTGTCAAAACAGCGCGCGAAATGCGCGCGATGATGGAGGCGGTTACGCTCCCCGGAGGGACGGCGACACAAGCGAGAATTCCGGGCTATCGGGTCGCAGGTAAAACGGGGACTGCGCATAAGATTGAGGGTGGTCGCTACGTGAATAAGTACATTGGCGATTTCATCGGATTTGCGCCAGTATCCAATCCTCGCGTCATTGTTGCGGTCATGATTGATGAACCCACGGTAGGTGGGTATTACGGGGGAACGGTCGCTGCACCGGTTTTTGCCGCGATTACCGCAAATGTATTGCGATCCATGAATGTTCCTCCTGATTCTTCTATTACCAACATTATTCCTGACAACAGTGTGCAGGAGAGTATGTAATGGTTACAACTACTAGCTCAATGAATGAAATAATTGATTGGCTCAGAAAAGTCGCGCCCGATGCGCAACTGAGTTCCGATTCTCGAAGCATTAAAAAAGGCGACGTTTTCTTTGCCCTCGTCACGCCGTTAGGTGATGGGCGGCTGCATATTGCCGATGCCTTGGCAAATGGCGCTGCTGCGATCGTCTATGAAGCAAATAACTTTATTTGGAGTGAATCCAATGCATGCCCGCATCTGGCCGTCCCCGAACTGCTAGAACTGACAGGACTCGTCGCGAACGTATGGTATGGGAGGCCTGATACCGATTGGTTTACCGTTGCCGTAACGGGAACGAACGGAAAAACTTCCTGTTCGCAATGGCTGGCTAAGGCACTGTCATTTTGTGGCACTAACACGGCAGTGGTTGGTACGCTTGGTGTCGGCCAATACAAGAATGGTGTCTCCGGAAATCTGAATGAAACAGGATTTACCACTCCTGATTCCATCACTTTACAAAAAAATCTGGCGCAATTACGTAACGACGGTGCACAGGCATTGGCTATAGAAGCTTCTTCGATTGGTTTGGAGCAAGGGCGCCTCAATGGATTGCATTTTGATGTGGCCCTGTTCACCAATCTTACGCGTGATCACCTGGATTATCACGGGGACATGCTGGCGTACGGAAACGCGAAACGACGCTTGTTTGACTGGCCCGGTCTGACAACGGCGGTGATTAATCTGGACGATGAGTTTGGTGTGCAATTGCTTGAACAGGTTCAGAAAAACACAACCAAGCCAAGATTGATTGCGTACAGCTTAGATAAGCAAAGCTATTCTGGCGTTGACACGCTGACCGCCAGCCACATTAAAACAACACATGCGGGTACCAATTTTCATGTGGATTCACCGTTTGGTGCAGGCCTGATAAAGACACAATTGATTGGCCGCTTTAACGTTAGCAACATCCTGGGTGTATTGGCCGTTTTGTTAAGCAAAGGTATCGCCTGGAATAAGGCAGTCTCCATACTCGAAAAACTGGAACCAGTTCCCGGGCGCATGCAATTGCTTGGCACGGCAGGACATGTCATGGTCGTCATTGATTATGCACACACCCCCGATGCACTGGATAAGACGCTAGCTGCCTTACAGCCAGTCGCGACGGAAAGAGGTGGCGAGCTCTGGTGCGTATTTGGTTGCGGCGGTGACAGGGACCCTGGAAAACGTCCACAGATGGGAGCAATTGCTCAGACGGCGCAGCATGTCGTTGTCACCAGCGACAATCCGCGTAGCGAGGATCCGGAAAATATCATTCAGGATATTTTAAATGGAATGTCCATTACACCACACACGATTGAAGACCGGGCTAATGCAATTTTGTACGCGATCAAACATGCCGGCAACAAGGACGTTGTTTTGCTTGCCGGAAAAGGGCACGAGACCTATCAGGATATCAAAGGAAAGAAATGGCCATTTTCCGATGAGCAGCACGCCTCGCTTGCCTTAGCGACAGTCGCTACCAGTGGCAATATGAAAAGGGGAAGCTGATGCTGTTTTCGTTACAACAGCTCCATTCTGCGATGAGCGACGCCACGTTGATCGGAGATGCAAATATTTGCGGTTTGACTACCGACAGTCGCAAAGTCAATGCTGGCGATTTGTTTGTCGCTTTACGCGGTGAGCAATATGACGCGCACGATTTCTTGCATCAAGTTGCTGAGGCGGGAGCCGCAGCTGTTATTGCGGAGCATGTCCCGGAAGGCTATAAGTTGCCTGCCATATTAGTCAGGGATACCAAGCTGGCGTTGATCGAAGTGGGGCGATATTGGCGACAGCATTTCGATTTGCCAGTCATCGGCGTCACTGGGAGCAACGGAAAAACAACTGTCAAGGAAATGATTTCGTCTATTCTGGCGGCGGCGTATGGCGAAGAACAAAGGCTTGCGACGGTCGGAAATCTGAATAATGAAATTGGTGTGCCGTTGACAATGATGCGATTACGCGAAACACATCGCGCAGCGGTGATCGAAATGGGAATGAATCATCCAGGCGAAATCGCCTTGTTAGCCAGGGCGGCCATGCCAACGGTGGCGCTGGTGAACAATGCGCAGCGTGAACATCAGGAATTTATGCATTCCATCGAGGCCGTTGCCCAGGAGAACGGCGCAGTATTGCTTGCTTTGCCGGACGATGGTGTTGCCGTATTTCC
>JAGWUK010000636.1 GCA_028868455.1 Burkholderiales bacterium
GGTTGTGTCCAGAGTTGCTCGGTATTCGGTGCGATGGGCACGACGTCTTGATGCGCGAGCAGCAAAATAGGTTTGGCATTGGGATTGCGTCCTTGCCAGGTATAAAGCAGGCTGTTGGTGCCGACGATTTCCCGTTTCAGGCTGGCGTGGATGCGCGGGAAGGACTGGTCGAGAAAATCATGCAGTTTTTTAAATTCTTCGCTGTTTTGCTCTGGCTGCGCCTGACTGGAAATCGTTTTGAAACGCAAAGATTCCGCCAGCCGGTGAGCTGCCGCGTCTTCATCCAGCGCGAGCGGCGCGATAGGTGTAACCGGTAATTGACGCGAAGACTGACGTACGGTGTTGACGGTCACGACAGCAGCCAATATCAGCACGATACAAAGCAAAAGGAAAAAGACGCGTTTGATCATATTGTTCCTGTTTCCATGAAAATTGATAGGCACAGCGCTCATTCTCCAGAGCGCATCACGGATGAAATGAATGCTCATCATTTCACAAAATTTATGAAACAAGCAACTTGAATCTGGAGTTGTGGCGGCAGGTCTGATATTGTCAGGGCTTCAGCATTGAGGATTACTCACCTTTCCTATGAAACAGGCAGGAATACATACCAGTCGCCTGGCGATTGCACTGGCGGTATGCCTGGTATTGGCGATCGTGCTGGGTGCCGGCTTTTCCATCTGGATGTTGCGTGTACAAGAAATTTCTAAATGGGAAAAGCAAACGGAAACCTTCAGCACCATACTGGCCGAGAATACCAGCCAGCAGATGGATTTTGCCTATACTGCGCTGCATACGATTTCTGATCGCATTCAGGATCGCTGGAGCATCAATGCCGAACAACTGGTTACCAAGCTCAGCAATAGTGAATTTCATTCCTATCTGAAAGAAAAAGTCAGCCTGTCTCCGGCGATTGAAGTGATTTCTGTGCTGGATGCGCATGGCAACGTCATCAATACATCGCGTAGTTTTCCTGCACCGAGTTATACGCTGGCCGATCGCGATTATTTCATTGCCCAGCGCGATAACCCCGAACAAGGGATTTATCTTGGTACTTCGGTGCGTAGCAAGACCACCGGCCGCTGGATGTTTTTCCTGAGTCACCGCTTAACGGGCAGTGATGGTGAATTTATCGGCATTGTCATGCTGGGGCTTTCCCCTTCGTTCTATTCACATTTCTATCAAAAACTGGGTGCCGGAGGGCATGCCTCCATCAGTCTGTTGCGTAAAGATTTCACGTATCTGGTTCGCTGGCCAGAAAACAACGACGTCATGGGCAAGCAAAACAAAAGTGGCAGCACATACAAACTGCTGCACGACATGCGTAAAAAATCCGGCGTATTAATCAGCAGCCAGCAGCGTATGGCGCAAAGTGGCAAATTGATGACACGCATGGCGGCAATACAGACGCTGGATAAATATCCGCTGATTATCAATTTTTCTGTCGATGAAGATTTGTACCTGGCCGACTGGCGCAAGATCAGTACCGGTATTACGGTCGTCGCGATGGGCTGTATCTTGGCGGTGATAGGGGCGTTCAGTGTATTGGTTCGTTTGCTTGAACAGCGCGAAGATGACATGCAGATCACCACTGAACTGAAACAAAAAGCAGAGGTGATCAATCGCAATCAGGCGCATTTGCTGCAAAATCTGACCGAGCAGCAAAAAGCATTGAAAGAATCCTCGGATCGTTTGCAGGCGATTTTCCAGAACGCCGCTGACGGTATCGTCATGATCGACGACACCGGGCGCATAGAAGCCATCAACCCGGCTGCCATTGCCATTTATGGCCGGTCAGCCAGCGAAGTTGTTGGCAGAAACGGCCATTTATTTTCACCGCCGGGCCAGCAGGACTTGCTTGGTCTGGCAATGAGCAGGGAAGAGTTTTTACAGACTGGACGTCTGCGGACCGAGGCCGAACGCATGCGCAAGGACGGCACCATGTTCCCGGCAGAATTGTCGATCAGTGAGTACATGCTGGCAGGCAAACGCAAGCTGATCGTCATCGTGCGTGATATTTCGGAGCGCCGGAAAATCGAAAGAATGAAGAGCGAATTTATCTCCACGGTCAGCCATGAATTGCGCACGCCGTTGACGGCAATACGCGGTGCGCTGGGTCTGATTGTGGGCGGCGCATTGGGCGCAATGCCAGAAAAAATCGCCCCTTTGCTGACCATCGCTCACAAGAACAGCGAAAGCTTAACGCGCCTGATTAACGATTTGCTTGATATTCAAAAAATCGAGGCAGGCAAGATGGATTTTGCTTTCGAACGTTTAAGCGTACATAGTCTGTTGTTGACTGCCGTGAGCAGCAATCAGGGGTTTGCACAAAGCTTGGATGTGGAAATCGTGTTGGAAAATGAAAAACAAAATGCCGACGACGACACGGCGGTATTGGTCGATGCAGGACGGTTT
>JAGWUK010000637.1 GCA_028868455.1 Burkholderiales bacterium
CATCCGGCCAAAGATGCGGCTTAGCCATGTGGGTTGACGCTCGATAATCGGGAATGTCCTGCTCATTGTGGCGGTCTATTTTCCTGAATGCAGAATAAAAAGGATGCAACCGTTTTTGGCTGGCATCCTTTTTTTATGCAAGCAGTGCTTACTTATGCGTCTGTGTGATACAAGACAGCACCTGAACTTTTTGCTGTGCAGGCACTCTATTGCGCATCGTCGGCGCGCAATGACAGGGCTGGCATGGTAGTTTGTCTGCTTCGTTCTGATCACCCGTGCAAAGGAAAATACGTGGAAGCCATTTTCAACAATATCGTGATTTATGCCAGAGACATGCATGCATCGGCGGAGTTTTATCGGCGGCATTTTGGTTTTGAAACCAGTGGCGAGATCGTCGAAGGACTGATTAGTCTGCAATCGCGTCATGGCGGTGCCGATATCCTGATTCATCAGGCTGCCAAAAGTCTGAAGCTCGGGCAGGCTGCCATCAAGCTGAGTTTTGCCGTGCGTGATGTGGAGGCTTTTAAGGCCAATGCAGCCAGCCAGGGGTTGGTTTTTGGCAGCACGCATCAGACTAATGGTTATGCATTCGCAAATGCCAAGGACCCGGACAATAATTCGGTCAGCATTTCCAGTCGTCGTTATCGTGTTGTGGGGGCAGTGGCGGAGGAGTGATGGGTAGAATGCCGTCTGGCAGATATCTGGCTGGTAATCGTCAATCATGCGTACCGGGCTGTTCGTGGAAAACATGGTGATGATTTGTGCTTCGTTCAGATTTTGACGTTCATGGCGTAGTGACGATTGCCGGCCGGTGGTAGACCGGCGGCTACTTACTTTTCTTGTCTCGCCAAGAAAAGTAAGCCAAAGAAGGCGACCGCGAAGTCGCTGCCCTGCGGGTGCCCGTTTGTGCAGAACAAAAAATGGGAAGTGTCCGAAACTCGCTGCGCTCAAACAGCGGACACTTCTTTTTCCATTTTCTGTCCCGCACAAACGGCAGCGCCAGAGCGGGTTAAAGTCAAAAGCAACGGCATGCTGGCGACTTTCAAATTAATTTTGTTTTGTGTTCTGTGTTAACTCGGCGCCAATTTGTGGTCGGTTTGCCGGCCGTATTGGGTTTTGGTTTTTGGTTTTGACCTTCCCCCGCTGGGGACGCTGTAATTTGCGCTTCGCGGAAAATGGATCAGAAATGAAGGCTGTCTGAGCGCAGCGAGTTTCCTTCATTTCCCATTTTTCGTGATGCGTAAATTGGGCTGGAGCGTAGCGTAAGCACCCGCAGGGCAAGTCTGCGGTCGCCTTTTCTTGGCTTACTTTCTTTTGGCGAAGCAAAAGAAAGTAAGGCGTCCGCCGGGACGAGACCCGGCCGGCTATCGTAAATCATCTGTGTCGTCATGAGCGATGCAAATCTTTAATTGGCGCGTGCGTCGTCCAGATTACGACTTTCATTGCGGATTGAAGATTGCCGGCCGGTGGTAGACCGGCGGCTACTTACTTTTCTTGTCTCGCCAAGAAAAGTAAGCCAAAGAAGGCGACCGCGAAGTCGCTGCCCTGCGGGTGCCCGTTTGTGCAGGACAAAAAATGGGAAGTGTCCGAAACTCGCTGCGCTCAAACAGCGGACACTTCTTTTTCCATTTTCTGTCCCGCACAAACGGCAGCGCCAGAGCGGGTTAAAGGCAAAGGCAACAGCTCAAATAAATCTGATCTTGATTTTTCCAGGAACAGCGAGTGAGAATGGTATGGCAAGCGTGTTTCTTTTAACCTTTCAGGCAAGAGAGTCAGACGTTTTTGCCGGTTTTCAGCACAGCATAATCCAGCGGCAGCGCCGTGGTGTTCTTGATGACTTCCATCACGAAGCTGGAACTCACGTCCTGCAAGTCGGCGACTTTCACCAGTTTTTTGTACACCAGATCAAAGCCCGCCATATCCGGTACATGCACTTTTAATAAATAGTCGATGTCGCCGCTCATACGGAAAATTTCCACGATTTCCGGAATGCTGACGGCGCCTGCAATAAAGCGTTGCATCCATTTTTCGTTATGTTGTGCCGCTTTCAGTGCGACCATCACGGTCAGACCCAGATTCAGTTTTACCGGATCACATAAGGTTACTTGCTGACGGATTACGCCGTCTTCCTGCAATTTTTGAACGCGCCGCCAGCAAGGCGTGACCGACAGATGCACGGACTGCGCCAGATCAGCCAGGGCAATAGAGGCATCTTTCTGTAATAAATTCAGAATTTCTAGATCTTTTTTATCCATGATGTGTATTTAGTAGAAAATTTTCCTAAAAATACCATGAATTAATCAACTAATTGGAAAACTATTCTGATTCAGGATTGTTACGATGGAGTCCTGAAACGAAGCGGAATGCAGTGCTAGTCGCTTCTTGCCAATTTCATATCAGCAATCGGAGACCTCC
>JAGWUK010000638.1 GCA_028868455.1 Burkholderiales bacterium
TCAATATTATTTCCTTCACTTACAGCACTGTCACCGAAAAACAATTCCTTACGATTTGTCTCTTTCAAGCTCACGCATGCGAAGTTAGCGGTCGTTAGCCTGCGCTCAATTGTCCAGTATGTGAAATTTAAAAGTCCATGAGAAGTCAGGACTTGCTTTACCTCTTCAGACATAAATATAATAATGAACCCGCAATTATACCAGTTTGGCTTATAGAAAGAATTTAGCAACAGCTCTGTGTAAGTATTTATATCATAATGCTCGCCACACGATGGATCGGAGGCAAGCTCAACGGTGCCGTTGACCGATTTTATCGTCGCATAACGTGCCGTATCTATATGCTCCATTTGCACCATTGTAACAGGATTCTTCAGCCATCTATGCTTCTTCTCTATGTAGTCCAGTATTTTGGAGTGAAGTCGAGTCGAGTCTGAAAGCATGCTTTCAGCTCGCTTTCTATATAGAAAACCGGAAGCGGGAAAATGCATGCCACGGAAACCGGCAGATAGCGCCGAAATCCAAAACTCCCAGTCTTCGTATCCATCCCGCATTTTTTCATCAAACCTTAGGTTTGACGCAAACACATGGATTCGCACCAGACTGCCGGCCTCGCATATATTCATTAGACATTCGGTTAGCGGCCTGAAAGGCCCGGAATAGTCGCCGTACCAAGGAAGTCCAAACATATTGATGTCAGGGTAAAACCAATCAGATCCTTCGTTCACGCGCAGCATGTGTTGCATCTGCTGCACGGCAAACGGCAACAAGCGGTTGTCGGCATCCAAAAAATAGATCGCCTGACACTGAGGTAAATTGCTTAGAACGAAATCAATTCCGGTATTCCTTGCGGCGCTCAACCCCTTGTTTGCTTGTCTAATATAATGGACATTGGAGTATATATGAGCAAGCGGGTTACATTGCATATTTGTTTGATAATAAGGGCAGCCGTCATCTACGATGACTAGCTCTACCTTCTCGAATTCTGTCTGTCCGATGACCGAGGAAAGCGCCTCCGCGACCAGCGAGCTGTGCTTAAACACGGGAAGTACTATCGCGATCCGGTCTGTAATACTTACCATCACTTCGACTACTCCCGCGGCTTTGCACCAGATGCGACCGTCTCAAAATCGAGCGCTTCGAACAACGCCCACGAGTAGTGGTTCAAATTATCGATATTTCTCGTAGCAAAATAAATATCGAGTAGGCCATCGTACGTAGATTCAAATGTGAATATACATTCTCCGCACTCATCACCGAGTAACAATACCCAGTTTGTATTGGCAGGGAAAATACCCCCCGATCTCGCGCCGCCTGCCCACATGCGGCTGAGCTTTGAGCCCAAGCTATGAGTCGCCTGCGGTTGCGACGAGGGATTTGCCCAAATCGCGAACTCCGTCGGAGCCGCATCGGGGTGAGCCAACTTGCATCGGGCACGGATGGAGCGCACCCCTGCTGCTCTAACGCCCGAGACTTTTGCGACGTTCGGAGTACGCCCCTTGGGATGCACCAAAAGCGCTCGCCTCTGATCATCCCAATGAATGTCATCTGAATTGCTTCCAGCGCCTGCTAATGGCGTAGCCAGTTGAAGGATTTCTATGCCGCGAGCTGAACGTTGATTTTCATCGGCCACGCCGACACCGAAGCCTGGGCCCTCTGGCGGCAAAGCGATGCCCACAATTCCCGACCAGACACGCACAGCAAATGGGCGGCCGCCGGCAGGATTCGCGTACAGCGCGTTTCGGAATGCCTCTCCTACCGACTTGCCTTCAACTAAAGCTATAGTTTCCGATTGCGTTTCAGGAACGCAGATGATCCGCACGGGCTCGCCAATAGGTGTTTGAAACACGTCGCAATAGAACCTGTTCCAACCACTCTGAATGGCGTCTTCCCGTACCCTCCAGCGCTGCAGCACACGCTCAGTATGACGGCCGAGCAGGACTATTGAAATCGCGCCGCCACAGATAGCCGCAGGCTTTTCGAAATATAGGTCGATCGCATGGATCGCGTCCGGTTCGACGTTGAGTTCGACCGATTTCTCTGCAGCTAAGCTCAAGAGTCCACTTTCAGGCAAAATCTGAAAAATTACGCGGGACACCTCGGCAGGAGTCACAAAGTTGGCGAGCTGCAGGAGGGCTGACTGGCTTTTTTCATATAATATTCGGAGTCTAGCTAGCTCGATGCCCATTGACGCATACTGCTCGCCTTGGCGGTCAAGCCAGCGAGTTATCCTCTCGACAACCCACCTTACGAGCTCCTGGTTGGATTGATCGTAGACCAACAGCCCGTCCGAGAGGAAGTCTGCATAGCCGACTTGTTCAAGCCATTTTAATAGAAGCTGTTCGGATGTCCGACTGTTTGGCCCGCAGATAATGCCGAGAGGGATCATGCTCACCGACGCCTGGCTAGATGT
>JAGWUK010000639.1 GCA_028868455.1 Burkholderiales bacterium
GTTGGTGATGTCACTATTGGTCTTCTCGCAAAACCGGCTGGATCGTCACCCGCAAAAGGGAGTAATGATGTGCGCAAGTACGAGCGTCATTGGACGCCAGTGCATATTGATTTTCGTGTGGAAGATTTCGAAGCGACTCTTCAAAGGGCATTGGAAGCCGGTGCTCAGTCGGAGCAGGTACATCGCGTACCCGGTTATCCCCCTGTGGCCTTTTGCAGTGATCCATTTGGTCATGGGTTCTGCATCGTTGGTCTGACGAAGTTATCGCAGGCGTAAGGTGCATTTCACGCACCGACTTTTAACATGCACTCTCTACAGGCGCATTGAGTGTGCGCATCTATTTTCTGGATAAGAGACATATTCAGTTCTATTGCCCGTGGGAGTCGAGGTAATCGCGCTGATATGATTGCGCTTTACGATCAATTTTTTTACCTGACGCTGTGCGTGAATTGGCTCCTAGTTTGCTGAATATTCCCGACGTGTACAAATTCATGGATGCGGAGTCAGTGGAAATATTTGTGCAACCGGTTAATCGCCTTTGGTGGCGTGTGTGAGTTCAGCGACTATACCGGTTAGCTTGCAGTCGTCGAAATGCATCGCGGTTTGAACGGTAAAATTGAGGGCAGCTGTGGCTGCAAACAATGCATTGCATGAATCTCGCCGCATATTGTCTTAATCCAGAAAGAAACCGAGAAGATGAAAAGAGTGTTGAACGTCGGCGGCAATAGCAAAAAAATTCCGCTGCCTCCGCAGTACGCTGAGTTTGAACATTTGTTGCTGGATATTGACCCGCGCGGCATGCCCGACATTGTGTGTGATGCGCGGTCACTGACGACGCTTGAGGCGGGACAGTTTGATGCTGTGTATTGTTCGCATAATCTGGAGCATTACTATCGTCATGATGTGCCGAAGGTGTTGGCGGGATTTTTGCATGTTCTGAAGGATGACGGGTTTGCGCAAATCCGGGTACCGGATATCAAGGAAGTCATGCGCATCGTCGTTGAGCGCGATCTCGATATGGATGATGTCTTGTATCAGTCGCCGATCGGGCCAATTATGGTGCTGGATGTTTTGTACGGATATGGCGCGGAAATTGAACAAAGCGGTCAGGATTTTTTTGGACACAAGACCGGCTTTACACAACATTTTCTGGACAAGACTTTGAAGAATGCCGGGTTCTCCAAAGTCTATACCGGGACGGCAAGTTTTGAGGTTGTTGCCCTGGCGTTTAAGCGCCCGCCGAATCTGGCGACGCGCGCGCTCTTTAACCTTCCGGTGGATTGAAGATCGTCACTTGGGTTGTCGAATTTTGTACCTGACGCAGTCCATGAGTTGCACTTGCAATTGCAGGTGCAAAAGAGAAGCTGATTTCAGTGGCGAGGCTGTAGCCCTGGCACCGCAAACTGTTACGGACGAGATCCGGGAATTCAGGAGGATGAACGGCAATAGAAGATGCTTGGCGTTGCGCTGCACACTTAATTCGTATCACGAAAAAGAGCTACGCCGGACAAGTGCTTGCGGCGTATTGGAATTGTTGCTTATGTGCCATTTTTCTGTTATTTTTCCGCGCTGCAATGTTAAGCAAGTTAGGCGTCATCCATTTTTTTCAATCGATCTTGGGAGGTTTAATGGCACAACCTATGTTTGTCCTCGTGCAGTTCAACGTGAAGGATTTTCCGCAATACTTCGAACACTATGGCTCGTTGATGAGCAAGGTCGTCGCACGATTTGGTGGTCAGTTTCTTGCCGCGTCGCGCGATGTCGTGGCCAAAGAAGGGGAATCGAGCGGAAACTTTACTGCCATCATTCGTTTTCCTTCCAAGGAAGCGGCAATCGAAATGTATGAGTCTCCGGAGTATGCACCGTTGAAGGCGAAGCGCATTCACGAGCTTACAGAAGGGGGCAATCTCGTCTTCATACCCGGTCTGGAAACGGCACAGGTTGGATAAGTGAGTCGTGAGACAAGCGAAAATGACGCCTCACCCCTTATGTAAAGCGTTCGCAAACGTAGTGTGCGCTTTACGTATCGCTTTTCTTGGCACTATTGTCAAATTTCGTATCTAAAGCGAATGCGTGCATCGCACTCACATTTGCTGACATCGCAGTTGGCGAATCTGTTCTTTCCTTGTGGCGACGAACAGGAGCGATTCGACTGCGTGTTCCTTTTGATTGCCTTTACGATTTGGTCCAGCATCGTTCATGGCGCCATCATGACTGTGCAGGCGCTCGGCAATCCAATGCACCACGGTCACTCTATGGTGATGTCCCAGTGTAAACCTTCCTTAATCAGTGCCAGGCATTACTAGAGTTTTGAGGTTGGTGAAACAATCGGTATTCAACAGGGGTCATCCCGTTGAGTGAATCATGTGGACATTGCTCGTTGTAATCGTTCATCCACAATTCTGTT
>JAGWUK010000640.1 GCA_028868455.1 Burkholderiales bacterium
ACAGCTTGCACTATCACCAACAGGAGCAGTGCGCAAAAATGGTATCGGTGTTTTGATCAAACTGGTGTCGCCTAGACATGTTTAACGCAAACAAGATGGTCGCAAAACCGGCGCAAGGACAAGCAGCTTGCCGACAAATCCCGGCGACTGCCTCCGGAAACTGGCGTAATGGGTAAGAGTTCAAGAAAATAATATATATAAATTAACGCCGAAATAAAATTAATCAATTGTCCAATCCGGCCGCAAAGCCTTATACAGCAAGGCTTTGCAATTTATCCCGGCGCCCCGGAAACAAGTCAACATAATTTTCTTCACTGACAGGCCATGCCGAACTTGTCAAGAAACGCCAAGCCGAGGATAATTCTGCCCTTTCGTCTCATTTGAGACCCAGTTTTAGCAAGATGTTGATCGCCCGCTTTTACCAGCGGGCTTTTTCGTCCGCTCCTGCCGTTGATCTGCAACCGATGATCGTCAGCAGCTATTGCCACTGCCATACACTATTGACAAGCATTTGTTGTCGTACTCGATTTTGTTACATGAAAAACAGCTTAACTGACTCAACTACACCATCCGCTCAAAAATCAGGCTCCACGCTCACTTTAGGTAAAAAAACCCTGCAGTTGAATCGTCCTGCGGCTACACCGTCCAATGCCACGACTGTGCAAGTCGTCGTGCCGGTCGTTGATTCCATTGAAGAAGCGCCGACCCTGATAACGGCGCCTGTCACCGTTATCACCAAACGCCGCTCACGTCTGCAAATCAATGTTGCCGATACGGCAGAGGCACCGGTCGCCTCTGATGCGCCATCCGAGGAAATGTCGCCAGCGTCGATACCAACCGTGGCAACAGTCGCAGCGCCGTTGACCGCATTGACCGCAGAAGCCATTGAGGCAATGAGCGCCTTGCCTTTCGACGAAAGCGAATTGGCAGCCAGCTTGCCCGGCAGCATGGTGGCCGATGCACAAGCTGCGCATCCATCTGCACTGAATGGCGACGAAATGGCGCCCGTGATCGCAAAACCGGAAGTCAAGACTGAAATCCGTGCCGACCTGAAAGCTGACCTGCAAGCGATTTCCGGTATCGAACCAAACAAACCGCGCACTGTTGTCATCCGCAAGACTGCCCCGAAGCTGGCAAAAAAATTATTGTTGTCGGATCAATTGTCTGCCACCAGCACACCGGCACCGGTCAAGCGCGAAGCACGTATCGGCTCGGGGAAATTTGCCCCGGCTGCACCTGTGACGACACTCAAGCCCGCCAGTGCACCGACAGCAAGACCCGGCGTTTCTGCGCCAGCGCATCAGGCAAAAGCTGTCGCGCCTGCCGCCGAAAAGTTAGCAGCGCAATTGGCCGCCTCGGTTTCGACACGCATGACGCCTCCGTTGGCACCGATAAGGCCCGCAGCACCACTAGCGCCAGCGGCGTCTGCTGAAGCGCAATCAGGGTCCGGATTTGGCGCCGCTTCCGTTGCCGATATCGACACGTCGGGCTATGTGCTCAATGGCGCGAAAGAACCCGCAAAACGTGGCCGCAAGCCTTCTGAATTTCAATTTGAAAACGATGAAATCCAGGCGCTGAACGCGGCAGAATCAGCCGAAATGAAACGCGCTGCCAGAGTCAAATCCAAAGCCGGCGCAGCGACCGTCACCAGTGCCGAACAGCTGGAGCAATATCGCAAGCAACTGACCAAACTGATACGCATAGGCAAAGACCGCAGCTACCTGACGCACGCCGAAATCAACGATCATTTACCGGAAGAAGTCATTGAGCCGGAAATGATACAAAACGTCATCAGTACCCTCAATGACATGGGTATCGCCGTCTACGATCAGGCGCCGGACGCCACCATGATGCTGCTGACTGACAACGTGGCAACCGCCGTCAGCGATGACGAGGCCGAAGCAGCGGCAGCCGCAGCGCTGGCAACTGTTGATTCCGATTTTGGCCGCACAACCGATCCGGTACGCATGTATATGCGCGAAATGGGTGGCGTGGAATTGCTGACACGCAGTGGTGAAATCGAAATCGCCAAACGCATAGAAGACGGATTGATCGACATGGTTCAGGCGATCTCTGCCTGCCCTGGCACCGTGCAGGAAATCCTGCTCATCGCCGACAAAATTGCCAAAGACGAAGTCCGTGTGGACGACATCATTGACGGTCTGGTTGATCAGGAAAACGACGCACCTATCGTTATCAGTGCAGACAACGACGACGCCGAAGAAGACGATGACGATGACGAAAACGTTGCCGACAACGCGACCGGCATCAGCGACGAACAGTTACAGCAACTGAAGGCAACCGCCCTGCAAAAATTTGCCGTGGTAACGATGCGTTTTGAACAAATGCAGGCAGCGCGCGAAAGCGATGGCTATCAGTCGCCTGCCTACAATGCCGCACAAAAGGC
>JAGWUK010000034.1 GCA_028868455.1 Burkholderiales bacterium
ATTTTCTGGCTGCGGCTTTATTGTGTCGCGCTTATCTGCCGCGAATGGTGCAACAGACAGACGCAGCCATCATCAATATTTCGTCTGGCCTGGCCATCGTCCCCAAAGAAAACGCTTCCATGTATTGCGCGTCGAAAGCGGCCTTGCACAGTTTTTCGCAAAGCTTGCGCTGGCAGCTGGAAAACACGCCCGTGCGAGTGTTCGAGGTGTTGCCGCCACTGGTCGATACGGCGATGACAGCAGGACGCGGTCAAGGCAAGATCACAGCCGACCAACTGGCTGACGAATTCTGGGAAAATTTCGTCAACGACCGCTATCAGATGCTGATCGGCAAAACACGGCTACTCGCCTTCATCAACCGCTTTGTGCCTTCGCTCGCTCAGAAAATTATGCGCGGCAGCAAATAAAAAGCAGAGACGCAGAAACATCAAAAACGAAAACCGCTTATTCCACGCGCCTTTCGGCATCAAATGTGCCGCAAATGCGCGTGGAATAAGCGGTTTCATTTTCAAGCGATAAAAATTTGGCGACACCCGAGCTAAGAAAGTACGACCGACATCATACTGATTGCGCCCAGTTCGATGCCGTCGCTTGCAATACTGAGCTGATCTTCAGGCTGGTGGCTGCCGATGACGTACAACAGCGGTAAAAAATGTTCGTTGGTCGGAACAGATAAAGCAGCATCCTGACCGAATTGCTCATAGTGAACGACCTTATCCCAGTCTGCGCTGAGCAAGGCGGCACGCATCTTGTCGTTAAACCGATGCGCCCAGGCGTGCCCTGCCGGATCGGCGCTCATGCGCCGCAGGTTATGTACAACGTTGCCACTGGCCATCAGCATGATTCCTTCGTCACGCAGGCAGGCCAGCTTTTTGCCAATGTCGAAATGCCAGCTTGCTGGTTGCGATAAATCCAGGCTGAGCTGGACGACGGGAATATCCGCCAAAGGGTAAGTCTTGGTCAAAACCGACCAGGTTCCGTGATCCAGCCCCCAATCCTGATTTTGCTGTACCGGCAGGGGCGCCAGCAATTCGGCGACACGCCTGGCCAGCGCCGGACTGCCGGGGGCCGGGTATTGCATATCGAACAAAGCCTGCGGAAAACCACCGAAATCGTGGATAGTCTTTGGTTTTTCCATTGCGGTCACCGCGATACCGTGCGTCATCCAATGCGCAGAGACCATCAAAATCGCCTTGGGACGCGGAAAATCCTGGCCGAATTGTGTCCAGGTCTTGGTGTAGGTGTTTTCCTCAATGGCATTCATCGGACTGCCATGACCAAAAAATATGGCGGGCATTCTGTTTGTGGTCGGCATACGCGATCTCTCTCTGTGGCAAAGTTCAGGACATGATATCCGTCATTTCAATGGCACTGTAGAATGCAAAAAAAATGAAAGGAATGCTTCATGATCAACCTTCAACTTGGTGACGTCAGCCACATTATTCAACTGGCGATTGCCCCTGTGTTTTTGCTGACTGGTGTTGGCACCAAACTTTCGGTACTCACCAGTCGCCTGGCGCGCATTATTGACCGCTCAAGAGTGGTGGAGGAGCAATTGATTGCCGCCGATGGCAGTCCGGTTTGCGTGGGTCTGCAGGAAGAATTGAACGAGCTGTATGAGCGCGCCCGCCTGATCAATCGCGCGATTGCGTTGAGTACGTCTTGCGGTCTTCTGATTTGTCTGGTGATCGCGTCCTTGTTTATGGGGGACGCAATCAGCATTAATCTCGATAAATTTATCGCCGCCTTATTTGTCGGCGGCATCTTTTCCCTGATCGGCAGTTTTATTTACTTTATGCGCGAGATTTTCGTGGCGACCAAGACCTTGTCGCGCCAGCATAAGCTGGGAAAAAGCAAAATCATCGCGCGTTAAGCAACTGTTAAGCTACTTTCACCGCCTCATGTTTTAGGTACAGGGATAGGCTGCACCAACACGTAGACATCAATCGCTGCGGTCCCCGGGTTGGCCACCGTAATCGGCTGATAACTTCCGCTGACACGGAACACCATCAAGGTATCGCTGGTAACAACCGGGGTAATAAATCCTGCACTGCCAGTCGTTGCGCCAGCGAGGATAACCGGCGGACCGGATACTTGTGTCCAGCTGTAATAAACCGTGTTCGATCCTGTATTCGACGGTGCATCGACTTTCAACGTCACGGCGGTGCTGCTCAGCGCAACTTGTGTCGGCGTGTAGGAAATCAGCGAAATCGGTGGCAACGGATCAACATAGAACACGACATCCAATTGCTTGATCGGATCAATAGAAACACCCCCCGGCGAAATTGGTGAAGTGGAGGCATTCAGCGTAAAGACAAAGTTCGTGCGTGTGTCGACAAATTTCGGCAAGGCGGTACTGGCGACACTGCTGGACGGGTTGAAAATCTGTACCGACGGACCAGATTTTTGCGTCCAGTAATAATAGATCACGCCACCTTCAATTAATTTGCCGTTCGCATCGTATTGCACCGTTTTGCTACCATCCAGAGTAATTGTCGACCCAGCGGCAACCACACCGCCGCTATATGAAATTGGAACGACCGTTGGCTTGATGATGGGATTGATGGTCACGTTTTGCAGCGCCGTACCGATTTTTTGCTTGTCATCCGTGACACGGCATTGGAATTTGAGCGCTGTCGACGCAGTCACAACTGGCGCGACAAAAGTAGCGGTCGCCGTATCTGCTGAAACCAAATTAATCGTCAGCCCTGCCGCATCAGACGCCACCCATTGATAGGCATACGGAGCGCCCGTCGTCGCCGGTGTACCACCGCTTCCCGAACAAGTCATCGTGACCTTGTCGCCGGAAGTCACGGTGATATCGTTCCCCGCTTTGGCGACAGGATTGTAGGTTGTCGAAGCTTCTTTCAGGACGACCAGCGTGGTCGATGCATTGACATTGTTTCCTTTGGCGTCGCTGGCGTATAAAGTCAGTTTGTACGTGTAGTCTCCGGTCAGCAAGCTGGGGGGCGTTAATTGCAAAACGCAGGTGGCATCCGTGCCAGCAGCATTTTTTACGGTGTTCTTACAATCGGCATTACCCAATGCCGAAACCCAGTTGGCACCGAGTGTTAATGCTTCGAGCTTCCAGTACATATTGGTAATGCTGCCAGCGGCACTGCTGACTTGTCCGGTAAAGGTCAGGGCGTTGCCATTGGATACGGTCAACGGTGCGGGTACGGAGATGGACATATTCGCCGTGCTGCCACTGGTTCCTGTGCCGCTGCCGCCGCCACTACCGCCGCCGCAAGCTGCAAGCGCCAGGCTAAAAAACATCATTAAGGCTAGTTTCATGGACTGAGACACGCTGACTCCGTTGGATAGGTAAGGACAAACTTGGGAAATAGTCGCCATTGTAACTTTAGCTTGGACAATGCAGTACATCCATGCCGGTTTATGACAAAAAGTTTAACGTTGTAGATTTGCGAACGACCGTGCAAAAAAAGTTTAGGTGTGGCACTCTAATGCAAAATATTCCAACTATCCACAACGGAGACAGCATGAACACCGCCCACTATGCTCATTGGCCGCAGGGACTTCCCCATCATCTGATCGCCCCGGAAACCAGTGTGTACGAAAATCTGCACATTTCGGCGATGCGTTACCCGGACAAGCCAGCGATTATTTTTTACGACTCCGTACTGACGTATGCGCAACTGCACCAGGAAGTGCTGGCACTGGCGGGATATTTACAGCAAGAATGTGGCGTCAAGCGTGGCGACCGGGTTTTGCTGGACATGCAAAATTGCCCGCAATTTGTCATCGGGTTTTATGCCATTCTGCGCGCTGACGCGATGGTCGTCCCGGTCAATCCCATGCTGATGACGGATGAGTTGTCGCATTACATCAGCGACAGCGGCGCACAAACGGCTCTGGTTTCTCAGGATGTCTTTCCGCGGCTATTGCCATTGGTAGGGCATTCCGGCCTGCAACATGCCGTGGTTGCAACCTATTCGGATCATCTCACCCGCGACACTTCACTGACAATTCCTGACATCGTGCGGGCGCCACGCGATGTGGCTGCTCACCCTGGCGTCACAACATGGCAGGATGCCATTGCGCATCAATATGTTCCTGCACCGCATCTGGCCAGTTCTGATGATCTGGCGTGTATGCCGTACACCTCCGGCACCACAGGCAAGCCGAAAGGCTGTATTCATAACCATCGTTCGGTCATGTTCAATATTGTTGGCAGCCCGACCTGGTCCGGAGCGATCGTACCAACACATGTGGCACTGGCGGTATTGCCGTTTTTCCATGTGACGGGGATGCAGTCGGTCATGAATGCCATGATTTATTGCGGCGGAACCCTGGTTATCTTACCGCGCTGGGATAGGGATGCGGCGGGACAACTCATCACGCGTTATCACGTCACCAACTGGACGCTGGTGCCGCCAATGATGATTGATTTCCTGTCCAATCCACGTTTGCCGGAATACGATATTTCCAAACTGACGCGCGTCTCTGGCGGCGGCGCGGCGATGCCGGCAGCGATCGCACAGAAGTTACTGGATTTATCGGGGCAGGTGTATATGGAGGGTTATGGTTTGTCGGAAACCATGGCGCCATCGCACCTGAATCCGCCGCAACGCATGAAACAACAATGTCTGGGCATTCCGTATTTCAACGTGGATTCGCGCGTCGTTGACCCAACGACATTACAAGAAGTTAAACAAGGCGAGACCGGGGAAATCTGGATACACGGCCCGCAAGTGTTTCAAGGCTACTGGAATGATGCGCAAAAGACGGCTGAATCTTTCGCTGAATTAGACGGTAAGCGCTTTTTCCGATCGGGGGATCTGGGATACATTGATGAAGAAGGATTTTTCTTTTTCACTGACAGGCTCAAACGCATGATCAATGCCAGTGGATTCAAGGTCTGGCCAGCCGAAGTCGAATCCATGATGTATCAGCATCCGGCGATACAGGAATGTTGCATCATCGCGGCGCAAGATGCTTATCGCGGTGAAACGGTGAAAGCGGTCATTGTGAAAAAACCCGGTGCCCAGGCCACGGCTGAAGACATCATGACATGGGCACACGAAAAAATGGCTGCCTATAAAGTACCGCGCTTTGTCGAGTTTGTCGACACATTACCGAAATCCGGTACCGGTAAAGTCATGTGGCGCACCTTGCAGGAGAAAGAAGCGGCAGCGCGCCAGTAGGCAGCTTCTGCAAGTCAGGGCAGCGGAAAAATCAGGCAAGTCGTCGTAGCGTGCGCGTACACTTTTCCGCTGGCGTCGATAATACGCCCTTCCGCTGTGCCGACCTGACGTCCGACTTGTATCACTTTCCCTTCGGCTCTGACCGGCCCGGTTTTGTCGGTCAGCGCACGGATCAGATTGACCTTGATTTCCAGCGTGGTATAGCCGACCCCCTTGGGTAACATGGATTGCACAGCACAACCGACGGCAGAATCAAGCAAAGTGCAAAAGTAGCCGCCATGTACGCTGCCGAGTGGATTGTAATGTTGAATTCCAGGCGTTCCCTGAAAAACAATGCGTCCGGGTTCACCTTCGACTGGAAAGAAATCCAGCGTTTTGCCGATATGAGCAACCGGAAAATCGCCATGCAAAATCCCCTGCAAAAATTCGAAACCGCTCAGAGATTTCATTTTTTCCAGGCCAATGATGCCCGGTTCCGCCATTCTGGCGCGCACTTCTTTTTCACGGTCCAGCCATTGCTGCAATACCGATACGGTTTCTTGTTGCATCAGTTTTCCTTTTTTGGGAATAAGATCATTTGGGTGCAGCGAAACAGGGCGATCTTCTTGCCCTGATAGCTAACGACAGCGTCCCAGACCTGCGTTGTTTTGCCTAAATGACAGGCAGTTGCATGTACGGAAATGGTGCCTTCACGCGCCGTTCCCAGGTGATTGGATTTCAATTCTATCGTCGTGAAGCTCTGTGCACCTTCCGGCAAACTGGCAATGCAGCCATAACCACAGGCGGTATCGGCCAATGCCACCACGGTACCGGCGTGCAGGTAACCGTTGGGCGCCAGCAAATATGGTTCGATATCCAGTTCTGCATGGGCTTCACCGTTCGCCACCGATAAAATTCGTACACCGAGATGTCCGGGTAAATATGTCGCGCCGAATTGATTCAACTTGTCTGCTTGCTCAGTCGGCGATAAATTCGCTTTGTTCATGGTGCTCTTCGGTGAAATATTGTCTGAAACGATTGTAGATATTGCGCATCTTAATTGATAGTGTCAGTATTGACTCTTTTGTGGCAAATAACGACAAATGACGCATATCGAGATCTGGGTCTATCCGCAATGCATGGCATCCGCAGTGACCGGCCCCTTAGACGTTCTGACGGTTGCCAATGCGGTCTGGGCGATCAGGAACAAGGACGCCGAATTTCCCCTGTTCAGCTGGAGCATTCGCTCGCTGGACGGCTTGCCTGTCCGTACCCCGGCGCAGTTTAGCCTCGGCGTCGATGGCGCGATAGAAATGGATAGTCGAGCTGACGTGGTTCTTTTGCCCGGGATTTACGTAGGCAACGGCATCAAAGGCTTATTGGAAACGGTACACAATCTGGCGCCATTGATGCCCTTGCTTCGTCAGCGGCATGCCAATGGATGCCTGCTGGCATCGAATTGCAGCGCCAGCTTCCTTCTGGCCGAATCCGGGTTGCTGGACGGCGGCCAAGCCACAACGGCATGGTGGCTGGAGCGTGCATTTCAGGCGCGTTATCCGCAAGTGGCGTTGAAACAGGCCGAAGTGCTGGTCGAAAACCAGAATATCGTGACCACCGGCGCTGCCACCACCTATCTGAATCTCGCTTATCACCTGCTGGAGCGGTTTGCCGGTCACGACATTGCTACCAGCGTAGCCAAGACCTTATTGATTGACGCCAATCGCGCATCCCAAATGCCGTATATGCAATTAATGGAAATGACGCAACAAGAAAACCAGACACACTCGGACAAGCTGGTACACAGAGCCCAAAAATGGATGCGCCAGCATTCACACCTGGCATTCCGCTTGCCCGCGCTGGCGAATTATCTGGCCGTCAGCGAACGCACAGTGATTCGTCATTTCCATCAGATAGTGGATACCACTCCGGCAAGCTATGCGCAGCAAATCAAGATGGATATTGCCAAGCGCCTGCTGGAGACCACCACGCTGACACTGGAGCAAATTGCCGAGCGCACGGGCTACAGCGATCCCAGTTCTTTCCGTCGTTTATTCAAGCGGCATAGCGGTTTATCACCAGCAGCGTACAGAGAAAAGTTTGGGCCGGTAAAGCGCCATAAAAAAGGTGTTGGCTCAATCGCTGCTACAGCCACCGCTACAACCACCGCTGCATCCGCCGCTACAGCCATGACCTCCCCCTGAACTGTCGCTGCTATGGTCGCCGCCAGAAAAGTCGCTGGCGTCATGGTGACTATTACTGAAATTATGGGCGACGTCGCTGTTGCTTGCATCGAAAAAATCGCCAGCGCAATACACTGTACCGTCATCGTTTTTGCGTAAGGCGCGGCAATCGGTGTCATAGCGAAAGCCATTCTCGATATCCCATTTTGCGTCCAGCGCAAACAACAATGGCAAGCGGGTGGCGCGACGTGGATTAATGTTTTCTTCGAGACAAGCGAACCACCAGGTCCGGCGCAAACCATCATTATTGCGCTGGCTATGACCGAGCACGGCGGCTGGCGTGTGGTGCAGGTAGCGGCCAAATGCCTTTTTGCAGAAAGCGTCATAATTTTTTGTATAAAGAATGAACTCGTGCCACAAGTCGTCAACCACCTGCGATGGCATGGAGATATGCCGGTATCCGGATTTCAGATAGACCAGAAAAAATTGTCGTAACGCACGGGCCACCAATTGCTGATCTTTTAATGACAGCTCTGGACGGCGCTGATGAAGTCTCTGCAATAACCCTGGCGGAAACATATAGCGACGGATGTATTCGGCGCGCGCCATGTTGCGCCAACGCCAACTGAAGTACAACAAACTGCAAAATAATGTTAACGCGATACCGATGAGCAACATTGTCATAGCTCTACACGCTTTCATAGAATAGGAAGCAGGAAATTTATTGCGACACAACAAGCTTTTCGCTCCGGTAATTTTGGCATAGTATGGAAACAAGTCAGCGCCAAAATAAATGGATGGGCAAGCATGGTGACCGTGACTTGTTGCCAAACTGAAGCGATATACCAGATTTTCTCTTGCCTGTAGTCTGTTAGGTTTATTTTATAAACCGTTTTTTTCTATTTATTTCAAGTCAAAAATACCTTTACAGGGAGAATCACCATGAATTTGCGTCAACTGCGCATAGGTACCCGACTTGCCGTGGGCTTTGGTGTGATACTGGCCACGTTAATTCTGATCCTCACTATCGACAGCATTTTCAGCGCTCGTAACCGGCACCAAATGGTTGCTGGCTTAGAATTCTCGAATAATAAAACAGCGCTGGCCGTGACCATGCAAAGCGCCATGCTGGAAGGTGGCCTGGCTACCCGCAATATCGGCTTGCAAAGCGATCTGGGCGAAATTGATAAACAAAAACTGATCGTAAAAAAAGAACGCGCCCGATTCATTGATGCACAAACCAAACTGATTGCCCTCGGCCTCACTGACGAAGAAAAGAAAATCCTCGATACCGTCACTGATCTGGATAAACAGATTGATGCGCCAACCAAAGAAGCCATGCGCATGCTGGTGAACTTTAACGGTGAAGAAGCAGTAAAAGTCATCGCGACCAAAATCGATCCCTTGCAGCAAAAAGCCTTAGTTGAAATCCGTAAATTAGTCGATGCACGGCATCATGCCGCACAAGGATTGTCAGACATCCTTGAAAGCAAAGGCAAACAATTAACCATGACCCTGTTTGCCATAGGTGCAGCGATCCTGGTAATGGGCGCCATATTTTCCATCTTCCTGACACGCAGCATCACCACGCCGCTACGCGATGCGGTTGAAATCGCTAAACGTGTTGCCGCTGGTGAATTGTCGTTCCGCGAAATCACGCATGGCAAAGATGAAATCAGCGAGTTACTGAATGCGCTCAAAGAGATGAACGACAATCTGTACAACATCGTCAGCGAAGTCAGACAAGGCACCGATGCCATTGCCATAGCGGCCAGCGAAATTTCCACCGGCAACGCCGATTTGTCTTCCCGGACAGAAACACAAGCCGGCGCACTGGAAGAAACCGCCAGCTCCATGGAAGAAATCACCGCAACAGTCCGGCACAATGCGGATAACGCCAGACAAGCCAACGGTCTGGTTACGTCGGCATCGAATTTTGCGATCAAAGGCGGCGACGAAGTCGGTAAAGTTGTGCATACCATGACCTCGATTAAAGAAAGCTCTCGCAAAATCGTGGACATCATCAGCGTCATCGACGGCATTGCTTTCCAGACGAATATCCTGGCGCTGAATGCCGCCGTTGAAGCTGCCAGAGCCGGGGAACAAGGTCGAGGCTTCGCTGTGGTAGCATCCGAGGTTCGCAATCTGGCGCAACGTAGCGCCAGTGCGGCAAAAGAAATCAAGACACTGATTGGCGACTCGGTCGAGAAAGTGGAAGCTGGCGGCAAGCTGGTGGATGCAGCAGGAAAAACCATGGGCGATATCGTCACATCAGTGAAACAAGTGGCAGAAATCATGAGCGAGATTACGGCAGCAGGTCAGGAACAAAGCGCCGGAATTGAAGAAGTGAATCGTGCCATTACACAGATGGATGAAATGACGCAACAGAATGCAGCACTGGTCGAACAAGCTGCAGCTGCGGCGGAAAGCATGGAAGAGCAGGCTGGCAGTCTGGCGCAGACTGTATCGGCATTCAAACTCGGAACAGATGCAGGTGCTGTTCGCAGGGTGAGTCCGGTACGGGCGACCGAAACTCCAGCCAGGACCGAGCCTTCAATGATTGCTTCCACAACCGGAAAAATCATTAAGGCACTCGGCCTGAAAAAGGATTGAGATGGCCGCTGCAAGGTTTTTTTGCCGACCAAAAAAGGCAAATTTAATTTTATATGAACAAGTCGGAAGCACTTAAAAGCATTGTCGCCCAGGCTAATCTGGGAGAACTCGTATTTCCTACCAACGTTAACGCCTCACTCAAAATTCAGGAGGCGTTAGACGATCCGGACTGCGGCATAGAAACCGCAGCCAAACTGGTGATGACAGAACCCTTGATGGCGGCGCGCGTTGTCGCCATCGCGAATTCTGTTGCCTATAGCCGTTTCGGTGGCGGCGTCACAAATATCCGCACGGCGATCACGATATTGGGATTCAATACGCTGCGCTCTGTCATCGCAGCGGTGGTGATGCGTCAACTAAGTCAGGCGGTCAAAGATCCCGCCATTCGCAGCAAGATGAACCAGTTGTGGCAACATTCAGCACACGTCGCTGCGCTGGCACATCTGCTGGCGCGCAAGGTCAGTCGCGTCGATGCAGAGACGGCCTTATTTGCCGGCATCGTGCACGAAGTCGGCAGTTTCTATCTGTTGTCACGCGCAGAAGAATTTCCGTCTTTGCTGGACGAAACGACGGAAGCGCACGAAACGGACCCGCTCGCAGAATCGAACGAAACCTTCATCGGGCGCACGGTTTTGCATAAACTCATGGTGCCCAAGCGCGTCGTCAGCGCAATTGAAACACTGTGGTACGGTACCCGCGAAACCCCGCCGGAAACACTGGGATGCACGTTATTGCTGGCGAATGATCTGGCCCCGATTCCGTCCCCGCTGGACAAACGCTCTGCGGTCGAATTGCAAAATCTAGCAAAGACGACCGATTTTGCCGTTGGTGAAACGAGCTTGCAGAAAATTCTTGAAGAATCAGCCGAAGAAATTCATTCGCTCACGCATTCTTTGCTTGCGTGACGCAAGCCAAAGCTTGAAAAACGCAATTTGAAAAAAATGTGCATAATGACATGCTCATTTTTCTCTTTTGCGGACGTCAGCAAAACCCTCGTGCGACCCCGATACGGCAGGTCAGATACGCCGCTGTACTGCACTTGCTGCGCATTTTTAAGGGTGGGCGTCCGTCCTTTGTTTTTCGCCTGAAACAGGCTCTATCGAAAGGAAACTCCATGAATATGCCTCGCTTGCTTTGGACAGGTATTTTTTCCGCTGTAACGCTCTTTGCTGCACCAGTTGCCAGTACATTTGCCGCCGCGCCAATGGCAAAGTTTTCTGCTCCCGGCTTCTATCGCACCATGGTTGGCGACTTTGAAGTGACAGTGCTGTCGGACGGCACGGTGGCATTACCTGTGGATAAGCTGCTGACCAATACTACCCCTGAAAAAATCGAAAAAGCGCTGCACAAATATTATTTGCATAGCCCGGTCGCCACGTCGGTCAACGGCTTTTTGATCAATACCGGCAACAAGTTAGTGCTGATTGATACCGGCGCAGGCAAATTCTTTGGTCCGACACTGGGGCGTTTGCCGGCAAATCTGAAAGCTGCTGGCTATGCACCGGAACAGGTCGATGAAATTTATATCACGCACATGCATTCCGATCATATCGGCGGCTTGGTTGACGGTGACAAAGCAGCGTTTCCGAACGCAATCGTACGCGCAGACCAGCATGATGCCGATACCTGGTTAAGTAAAGCGAATATGGACAAAGCACCGGAAGATGCCAAAGGCGGATACCAGAACGCGATGACGGCGCTGAATCCGTATATTCAGGCAGGAAAATTTAAGCCGTTCAGCGGTAATACAGAATTGCTGCCAGGGATTTCTGCCATTGAGACACCTGGCCATACACCGGGTCACAGCATTTATAAAGTCGAAAGTAAAGGACAGACCCTGATGCTTTGGGGCGACCTGATGCACGTTGCGTCCGTACAGTTCGACAACCCTGCCGTCACGATCCAGTTCGACAAAGACAGCAAGGAAGCTGCTGTACAGCGCAAGAAAGCCTATGCCGATGCGGCAGAGCACTCTTACCTCGTTGGTGCCGCGCATCTGTCTTTCCCGGCACTGGGCCATTTGCGTAAAGAAGGCAAGGGTTACGCATGGGTTCCGCTGAATTACGAACCGCAACAGTAATTGACATGCCCCGGCAAATCGGACAAAGTGCAGCTTCTGTCCTTTGCCGGGGTCTTACATGCATCCAACGCATAGCTGTCCTGCATCCATGAATCCAGATCCATTGGCAGACTTCGACTT
>JAGWUK010000035.1 GCA_028868455.1 Burkholderiales bacterium
TGACAAATACAACTTCATCGTATATCAACGCGAACCCCGGGCATGCCTAAAAAAGAAGGCATTCCCCATTTCAGTTCCAGGTTTTGTCAATGACGTCCTTCGCTTTTCGCTCAAGGCTACGTCCATTGTCGGAATCAGTACAGAGATAAATTGAATCTAGTGATCAGACGGCGATGATAGCGTGGTGTGGCTTACAAACACATAGCATACTGGATAGGTGTATATAAATTTTTCATCCCATATCGCGCTCACTAAGCGCGAAGTTTTTGAAAATTTGCATATACTCCCCATAATTTAAAAAATCATCGGGATACCGCTGGCATCGCCTGTGCCTGCAATTTTTGCCAGTCGCTCAGCAACAAGCCGTATAAAGCCGTGTCGGAAACCTTGCCCTCAACGATCCAGCGCTCACGCAACAGGCCTTCGCGAATAAATCCCAGTCTTTCCAGACATCGGGCCGAACCCAGATTATCAGGGTCAATATCGGCTTCGACGCGATTGAGCTGCATGTCGCCAAAGCCGTACGTCAACAATGCGAGCAAGGCTTCGTTCATATAGCCCTGGCCCCAGTGTTGCCGGTCCAGACCATAACCGATTTCGGCGCGGCGGCATTGCTGATTCAGGTTGAACAAGGTGCAAGTCCCGATCAGGGCACGATCCTTTTTGTTTTCCAGGCCCAGCCGCAGGTATTCATCCGCAGCCATGGCCGCTGCGTCGCGCGCAATCATTGAATACGCCTGCTCGATAGAGTCCCAGGGCGCAGCGCTCCAGTATTGGGTAAAGACCGGATCGGCATGCATTTCCAGCAAGGCTGGCGCGTCTATGCCGCGCAATGGGCGCAGATGCAGCCGGGTGGTTTCAAGTGTGATGTGTTCAAAAGCGGACATAAGCAATCTTTAAAGAAAAAATCTGGCACCAGCGCGACAACAAACAGATTCTTGCGTCGCCGCTGCGGCAATTTAATGGATAAGTCATCCATAAAAAAAGCCGCGATAAGCTATCACGGCTTTTTCACCAACGCTGGACAAATCAGGCAGCGATACTGGCTTGTGCCGTTTCAGGTCGCGATTCCTGCGCCAGAAAAACAATCAGCACGATCCAGCCAATGAAAGGGACAAACATCATCAATTGCCACCAGCCACTGCGATTCGTGTCATGCAAACGGCGCGTAGCAACCGCAATCGAAGGGATAAACGTCAGCAAAGAAACGAGCCCGCTCAGTTTCGGGCTGACGATGGAAGCAGCCGCACTCAGCAGTATCAGGAAAAGGACAAACCACCAGTATTCCGACCGGCTCGCGCGACCTTCAAACGTGGCGTATTTATTAAAACAAGTGGTGATTGCGTCTTGAAACGTCACAGTGCTCTCCTTGGAGTAAATGTTGCTGCCAATGACTAAAAACTCAGGTCTTGTTGAAAATGATGCGCTTTAATGCGCGTCGTCGTATCACGCAATCTATCCGCGATGCAAACACGCATCCGGGGGAATGCATGCGGCGATTGTAATCTGTACAAGAGCCAGATTGTCAAAAGTTTTTCGCCACGTGAAAGTATATTTACATTACCGTCCCGATTCGTCGATGACAGACACAGGCAATCAGAACGTCATCAAAGCAAGCATTGCTTCGTTTGCCATCGGCAATAAACCCTGACGCAATGCCTCGACAGCGGGCTTATTGTTTTCCAGTAATTTGCTATACAAAAAATAGCTTTCGCCAAAATCTCTTTTCTCCATATCCTTAGCGACCAGAACCTGCCCATTTTTGTCCTCCAGGACCGTTTCCACTTTAATGACCGATTGAAAACTGGATGTCACATCTTGAGCACCGTAACCGGTCTTAATGCGGTGTCGTGACCAGGTCATATATTCAGCCAGCGATGTCGACGGCCAGTATTGATCTGCTTAGTTCAGCGCCGCCAGCACGACAGAATCAGGCGAAAAAAGGAGGGCGAATATAGCATATTATTTTAATAAGCAAAAATTGCAATAAAGAATTATTTCTTAAAATCAATAACTTAGCACCAATTTTCGGCAGAATTTTGTCGGAAAAGTATCAATTGACGATTCAGTCCATATTCTTAAAACCACTGAACAAACTCAATCCGGCTGCCAGAATCAGGACCAATCCGACCGCCCGTGCCAGCCACAGATTTGCACGCGGACGATCCTGCAAGGCCGACTGCGCCTGTACCACCAACATGGCAAGCGCACCATATACCGCGATTTGCACAGCGGCCGTAATCAGGCTTAATTCGGCCGCTTGCCGCCACACAGATCCGCGACTGACGTGGACGAATTGCGGGAAAATGGCAAGCATGAAAACATAGGCTTTTGGATTCAGTAAACATGTGGCCATCGCACCGCCAAAGCTTTGCAATGGCGTAGCGCAACCCTTGCCTGCTTGTGGCGCCGCGATACAAGTAGCACGCAACAAAGTCCAGCCAGTCCAGGCGATGTACGCGGCACCGGCGACCAGCATCGACATCAGCGCCGCTGGCATCATTTTTAGCAAGACGCTGATGCCGCTGGCGGCAATCAGCATGTGGCAAATGCCTCCGGACACGATCCCGGCAACAGCAGCAAGACCAGCCCGATGTCCGCCCGCCATGCTGGAACCCATGACAAAAGCCATATCCATGCCTGGCAACAAGATCACGCCGGATACCACCAAAAAATACAACCACAAGGTAGGCGTATCAACCATGGCAGCTCTCCTGGCAGGTCGCATTGAGCTGCCCTGTCACGTCGGACGCGCAAGCCTGAAAATCCATGATCCAGTTCGTTTCCCAACTGTGACCGCCATCGCTGGAAAACGCCTGCTCCCAACGCGGGTTCGGGCTATGGATGCGCGACCACACAAAACGCACACGTATTGCTTCGCCATCAAAAACATCGTCGCCATAAAAGCTACCGCAGTCACCGTTAAATTCACCAACGACCGGTGGCTGCAAAACCACACTTTGATTGTCGACCCAGTAAATACTCCACTGCCGGCTTTGCGGGTCGAACAAGCGCAAAGACATGCCGATGAAGCCAGGGCGATGCGCGCTGCGAAACTCATCCTGATTGCCTGCGCCGCCAAGAATGGGCTGGCAGCGACTCGTCGCTGAAAACGACTCCCAAGTGGAGCAGGCTTGTAGCCGATGTGTCAGGCGGCGATTCTGAACAATCCAGTTTCCGGTCAAAAAATCAAAATCGCGGGCGCCATTGGTTGCGGCATTGTTGGGGGCTATTGCGGGTTCCATTGCTTTTCCTTAAGTTGGAGTGGATGTTGCCTTCAACGTCAATGTAAATTGGATACAGGTCAATATCTGTCCTGATTCGGCATATGATGGCGAGATGGATAATCCGACTACCCGCCTGCTGAGTTTGCTGGAACTGTTGCAAAGTCACGGCCTGACCAGTGGCGCAGAACTGGCACGCAAGCTGGCGATCACGCCGCGCACACTACGCCGCTATATAGCGCATCTGGAAGCGCTGGGCATTCCCGTTGCAGCGGAACGCGGGCGCGATGGCGGATATCGTCTGATGCAAGGCTACAAATTACCACCCATGATGTTCAGTAACGACGAAGCAATGGCGCTGGCATTGGGCTTGGTCGCGAGCAGGCATCTGGGGCTTACCGCATCTGCGCCTGCTGGGGCCAGTGCATTGTCCAAACTCGAACGCGTCATGCCGGAAGCATTACGCCAAAACGTGCGGGCGGTGCATGCGACGGTGGCATTGGATATGGCGGCGACCCATGTCCGCAGCAATGCCGATGTCCTGGCGACGATCAGCCATGGCGCACAGAAGCAGCAAAGTCTGCGCCTCAGTTATCGGTCACAGACGGGCACAGAAACCGGGCGGAATATCGATCCTTACGGTCTGGCATATCTGGAAGGAAAATGGTACGTGGTCGCGTTTTGTCACTTGCGGCAGGCGCAGCGCGCATTTCGTCTCGACAGAATTCAGTCCGCAACCCTGCTCCCTGCCAGCTTCGGCAAACCAGCCGATTTCGATGCACTTACGTATATGACGGATGCCATCGCCAGTCTGCCGCGCACGTTTAGCGCACGCATCCTGCTACACGCCGATCTGGCGCAGGCGAGCAGAGCCATCCACCCGACCCTGGGCATATTGCAAGCGATACCGGACGGTGTTTTACTGCATTGTCAGGCTGACGATCTGGACTGGATGGCAAGAGAATTGGCGCGACTACCGTTCCGCTTCTCGATTCAGGCACCGCAAGCGCTGGCCGATGCCTTGCAAAAGCATGCGCAACTGTTGCTGGCACAGCTGCATACCACGCACAATTAACAGACTTTTTTGCCCATTTTCCTTTGGCGCGGCGCGCTCGGCATGTCCTGCCGAAATGGACAATTTCGTGTAGTCTGTTTCCTTTCTTTCCTCTTAGGATGGACGAAAAATCGTATCGGCGTGGCATGGCGACGAAGTCAGTACCAATCAATGTACGACCGGGAGTCATAACGCGGCTGGGACGATTTTGCGTACGTCCAACTTTTCCGCATGATAGTAAATAAAGCACCTTTTTCCACGTACCTGAAACTCATTTGTGTCGCCTTATTCTGGGGTGGCACCTTTATCGCGGGGCGCCTGGTAGCAAAGGAAATTCCACATATGATTGCGGCGACCATCCGCTTCATGGTCGCCAGCGCATTACTGATTCCTCTGGCCTGGAAACTGGAAGGTGGCTTGCCCAGACTCAACCGGCAACAGATGCATGCGACGTTTGCTCTTGGCGCTACTGGTATTTTTCTGTACAACATTTGTTTTTTCTCGGCATTGGAACGCATGCCAGCCGGGCGCACAGCCTTGTTTGTCGCCTTAAATCCTATTGTGACAGCACTGGCGCTGGCTGTCCTGTTCCGTGAAAAATTGGGCAAGACGCGCTGGCTGGGAATCGCCATCGCATTTCTCGGTGCGGCGATCGTGATCACGCGCGGCGACCTGCTTGGCGCGGTCCATGATTTGTCGCAATCCGTGGGCAAAGGTGAATTACTGATGCTCACCGCCATCTGTGGCTGGGCGGCCTACACCATCCTCGGACGACACGCTCTGAAGGGACTTTCCCCGATTGCTGCGACAACCTATGCATCACTGTGGGGTCTGCTATTGCTGGCCTGCGGCGCTGTCACTGAGTTGCCACGACTGGAGCTCAGCCATCTGACCTGGCCAGTACTGGGAGCACTGACGTATCTCGGTGCATTTGGCACGGTGATTGGCTTTGTCTGGTATTACGAAGGCGTCAAGAGCATAGGCCCGAGCCGCACTGCCGTGTTTAACAATCTGGTGCCGGTTTTCGGTATCAGCCTGGGCGCTTTGTTACTTGGAGAGCAAGTGCTAACTTCAATGATCGTTGGAGGCTTGCTGGTCATCGCTGGCGTATCGCTGACCAACCGCTAAATGCAACGCCTGCACGGCAATGTGTGCCGTGCAGGCGCCGTACCACCGGTGCCTGCACGCGTTATTGCGATTGCCTTCATGGCTATTTTTGCTGTCATCAGGGCGCTACTCTATTGATGACTTTCTTCAATTTCATGATGCCACCAGTCATCTGCCGTGACACGTCGGCATATGCCGACGTGTTTAAAGCGTGCTCGGCGTCGCTATATCGACCGGCGTTGATCAGACCGGCCAGCTTGACTGCTTCGCGATGAAATTGCTCGTGTGTTTTCACGAGTTGCGCAAATTCAGGCAAATGCGCATTGTCCTTCTTGCCTTCACCATCGATCCAGTTCCCGATTTCGCAACAATGCGTATTGCCAATTAACTCAACATCCATCCGCGATTTTTTTGCAATCGCCGCCCGAAACTTCACCTTCCATTCAGCATGCTTGCCAATGGCTGATTCAATATCCATGTTCTTCTCCTGTTACAAAAACCGCTGATCTGTTGCGCAAGGGCGTGTCGCTTCCTTGCGGTAAGCATTACTTCACGAATCGCACATTTGCTTTGGGGAAATCGACATCCGTTCTGGTGACATTGTTGACGTAATTGGTCAGCACGTTGATAGCGACGTTTAGGACAATTTCGATGATTTCGGTTTCAGCAAAACCGGCTTCGCGCACTTTGCTCAAGGTGGCGTCGCTGACATGGCCGTGCTTATCAGCAACTTCATATGCAAACTGCAAAGCCGCATTGGTTTTGGATTCAGCAGCATACGGGGATGGAAGCGCGCGGGCGGCTTCGATCTCGGCGTCACTTAGCTTGGCCAGATTCTTGCCAAGATATGTATGCGCAGCAAGGCAATATTCGCAGCCATTGTATTCAGCGACAGTCAGGGCAATCTGTTCACGCAACTTGTTGCTCAGGGCACCTTTCCCCAGTGCAGCATTGAACGACAAATACCCTTCCAGCGCGGCTGGGCTATGGCTCATCACGCGCATTAAGTTTGGCACCATGCCAAGTTGTTGATTGACGCCTGCCAGCAAAGGCTGAGAAGCGACCGGGGATTGCTCTATTGCAGGGATAATAAGACGGGACATGTGCTACTCCATTCAGAAATCAGGTTAAAAATATTTGGATTCGCATTATTTGCCTGGTGCGAATACAGTTACTTTGCCGCATTTCTTAAATTTGAAGAATAGCCGTCTTATGCAATTAATTATTCCTAAAAACGAAATAATTAAGACCATAAAAATGGCAACGATGCGCTCGTTGCCATTTTTGATTTCACGTCATCATCAGGTAATTGAACTCAGGATTAAAACTTTTTCCATAACTTTGCGAAATAAGCGCGTCCACCCAGACCGAACTGCACGCTATCGTAATAAAAACCGTTGTCGGTTTCATCAGGATTCTGGCGTGTTGGCGTGACGTTAAATACATTGGTCGCACCGATGGTGAGCTTTGTCTTATCGTTAAATGCATAAGTCACAGCCATGTCTGCCGACGTCTTTGGCTCGTAATACGCGTTCGGTACACCTGCGGCAGTGCCAGAGAAGGTTCCCAGAGTTTGCGAGCCGTAGTGAATGACTTTGAACTCGGTTGACCAAGGACCCTGATCGTAATCAAACGTGATCGTTGCCTTCATGCGTGGGCCACCTTGTTCGATAAACAGACGTTCGCGCTCAGACAACAAGACGTCTTCGTAGCCTTTCAGCGATGGCGGTGCCTGTACTTTAGTCACTTCGGTTTTGCTGTAGTTCAGGCCCAGATAGGTTGACAGCTTGCCAGCACCGAGATCAGTCTTATGCGAAGCTGTCAGATCCAGACCCTGTGTTTTGGTATTGATGGAATTCACAAAAAATTGTGCCTGACCAACGCCAAGCGCCGACAAAGTCGCGCCAAGTGCTGGATAGTTGCTGGCATCAAAGCGGCCAGACAAAACGAT
Organism: Burkholderiales bacterium; assembly: GCA_028868455.1. Classification (GTDB taxonomy): domain Bacteria; phylum Pseudomonadota; class Gammaproteobacteria; order Burkholderiales; family Burkholderiaceae_D; genus Undibacterium. The sequence goes on from JAGWUK010000035.1 coordinate 7,337, forward strand.
ACGATCCGCGATATCTATCCGGTACAAATCGGCTGTCATGGAGAAAGTATTGCTTGGTTTAAACGTCAATCCCAGCGTGTAGTTATTCGATGTTTCCTGCTTCAGCTTAGGAATGCCGGCAGCATTTGCGACAACGCCACCATTCGGTGCCAAGACGACGTCCATTGGCACGCCGCTGATGAAATCGGTAAACGTCGAAGAAAAATAAACTTGCTGCAACGATGGTGCACGGAAACCTGTGCTGACGGAACCACGCAGGAGCAAACTATCGGTCGCTTTGTAGCTCGCAGCCAACTTACCGGTCAGGGTTGAGCCGAAATCGCTGTAGTGTTCGCCACGCACGGCCGTCTGCAGTTTCAATCGATTGGTCACGTCTGTTTCGATATCGACATACCCAGCAATGCTGTTGCGGCTGCGATCTGTCCGATCACTCGGTTGAAATCCGGGAAAGCCCTGACTCCCGGCATTACCGCCAAAACCTATGCCGTCCACATCGTTATAAGAACCTGGTTCACCAGCGAAAATCTTGTAGTTTTCGCGACGGTATTCGCCACCGAACGCAACGTTGACGCCATTCATAAATCCGTCAAAGAATTTGCTGAAATCCAGATTGGTTGTCGCTTGTGAAAACGAAAAACCGCCTGCATCAAAACTGTTTGGACTGATTCCCTTGCCGCCGGACAGCAAGTCTTTATTGGCGATTGAGGCGTTCAGCGTGTTGCTGATGTTGTACTTGAGCTCGTTAAAGCCATAAGTCTGTGACAGATCGGCATGCCATTCGCCGATTTCCCAGCGATAGCCAGCAGTACCGTAGATATCGTTAATATCGCCGTTGATATACGGTACAAAACCATTCGGATACATTGCGGCCGAATTGCGTGATGGAATGTCGCCTGAACCTATGCCCCCCCGCGCCCAGGCAGCCGACGAGGCTTTACGCTGCTGCGTGCCAAGAGTGAAATAAAATTTATCATGACCGCCATTCGGTACTTCACCATTCAAGTACACCGTTGGACCAGTCACCTTGGTATCACCGATGGTGCGCGGATTGCCTGGATCGGCGCGATTGGAACGGCCACGATCAGTATATTCTGCCGTGATGCCGATAACGCCTTTTTCACCGATTTTGATACCGCAATAGGCTGAAGGCAGATAATTTTTGCCGTCACCAACCGAATACTGGCTGTAACCAAAGCTGGCTTCGCATCCCAGATTCTTTTTCAGACTGATATCCATAACACCGGCAATCGCATCGGAACCATACTGTGCCGCAGCGCCATCACGCAACACCTGAACATTGCTGATCGCCATGACAGGAATAGCATTCAAATCCGTGCCTGTGTTTCCGCGGTTACGTGCGCCAAACAGATTCACCAAGGCGACTGTATGACGGCGTTTACCGTTGACCAGTACCAGCGTCTGATCTGATCCGAGTCCACGTAGTGCGGCGGAGTCAACCAGATCGGCCCCATCTGCACCAGTCTGGCGCGTCGAATTAAATGAGGGAGAAATATTAGCCAAAGTCTGTGCAAGATCGAACTGACCGCCTTGTTCCGCCGATTTGGAAACGGCAATGAAGTCAACTGGCAACGGAGTATCCGTCGCTGAGGTATTAACTCTGCGCGAGCCCACGATGACCATGGTCTGTATTGGGGCATCTGAAGCTTTGTCGGCAGCCGGTGCCGTCTGTCCAAAAACCAGAGCTGGCGTCACCGCAGCAACTGAACCAACGCCATATAAAGCAAGCAAAACCGCTTTGCGCATTATTGTCATAAATATCTCTCTGAAAAATGAGGTAAACCAATAACTGGTATGCACGCAAGTATCATTCCCGCTCAGAGAGAGCGTCAATCAAAGCATCGCTGGGTGTGGTGTTTTTGCACAAACTAATGGACTTGCCGCCCATGCAATCGGTTGCAAAATGCGGCTGGCCAACGAAATCGACATTAGTCGTAAAGGCTGTGCAAATAGCGCAGACCGGCAATGGCACGACTACCGTACCAGGAGATCATTTCACCATCGACCAGTTGGACGGGCTTGCCGATTTGCTGCTCGAGAGCGTCAACATGCGCATCAGTAAAGCGATACGGCTCAGTGGACAGAAAAACGCGGTCGATCTCATCCAGCATCTTGACATCCCAGGCAAACACCGGATAGCGGGCGCCGTTATTTGCAGGCGACCAGGTGGTAATCCCAGTCAGCGCCAGCATATTGGCAATATAGGTGTCGGGGGCAACTGTCATCCAAGGATCTTTCCAGATGCAATACAACACCCGTTCGTTGACCCGTTTTGCAGGCAATGCAGCAAGCGCGCGGGTAAACTGGTCTTGTAGCTGCCGGGCACGTTCGTTGACACTGAATAATGTGCCAAGCAATTGATACAAGCCAACGTTGTCGGCCGGCGTCTGTGGATGTGTGACGATAATATGCGGGACGAAAGCGGCCAGCAAGTCGACGGTTGGCTTTTCGTTTTCATCAATATTCACGATGACATGCGTCGGCGCCAGCTTTCTGATTTTTTCTATATTCACATCTTTGGTACCGCCAATTTTTGGAACCAACCGTACCGCATTCGCCGGATGGATACAAAAACCTGTGCGCCCAGCAAGCGACGGTGCCAGACCGAGCTCGCACAATAATTCCGTAATAGACGGCACCAGGCTGACAATACGGGCGTCTTCAGGACGGTAAACAGAATGTCTTTGTCCAATTGCATCTTGCATCGTACTGTCTTTATCCATCCTTACACTCACTGGCATCGTCCGGTTTGGTACGCGCTTTTTTGGGCGCCCGTGAAAATGCAAAATCATAAACTGCATTTGGCAGCAAACGCAGTAATTTAGCCACCACGCCCATTTGCCATGGGATGACGGTATATGAAGCGCCAGTTTCAATCTTCCTTATCGCTTGGACCGCAAATTGCTCAACTGGCATTAAGAATGGCATTGGATAGGCATTGATTTGTGTCATTGGCGTATCGATATATCCTGGCGCAATTGTCACCACGCGAATGCCAGTTTCTTTTAATTCGACACGCAACGATTCGCAATAACTGATAACGCCTGCCTTGGAAGCGCTATATGCACCCGCACCAGGCAGGCCACGTATTCCTGCAACGCTGGCAATACCAACCAAACGGCATTTCTGCACTTTCGCATAGTCTTTCATCGCGGTGATAAATGGCGTAAACGTCGCAACTGTGGCCATCAAATTGGTCTGTAAAACGCGCTCGAAAACTGCCAGGTCACCGGCATATTCAGACAGCGTTCCCACGGAAATTCCGGCATTTGCAATGACAACATGAACCTGGCCGACTTGAGCAATAAAATCCTGTGCAGCGTCCGCCAGTGCCAGATGATCATTGACGTCAACCGCATAGATGCGATGCTGTGTCGGATTTGGCAAACTCTGGCGCAATTGCTCAAGCACGCCTTGCCTCCTGCCCAATAACCCTAGAATTGCACCTTGCGTTGCATAGGTTCTTGCTAGTGCGGCACCGATTCCGGACGATGCGCCAGTGATAAATACGGTTTTCATATTTTCCAATAAAAAAAGTCCGCCCCGAAGGCGGACTTTAGCTGAATTCCAGAAAATTTATTTTTTCTTGACTGGCGCTGCAGGAGTCGCAGCCGTAGCATTGCGTTCTTTTTGGATTTTAGCAATCAGAAAATCCATGACTTTCAACACTGCATGATTCTGCATATCTTCCGTTACCCGCCCCATTGTCGATACGGACTGAGCGGGCGACGTGATATAGCGGCCATCAATTGCGATCGTCGGAACGCTGTCAATCTGATACGCCTCTTGCAATTGTCCCGCACGATTTACTTTGCTTTGAATCGTAAACGAATTGTATATTTCAGAAAATTTCTGCTTGTCTAGACCGGACTTAGCGACAAATTCCATGACATCGCCGTCGCTTTGTAAGCGATTATGGTCAATGTGAAAGGCTTTAAAAGCCTTTGCCTGAAATTCATCCACTTTCCCCATCGCTTCCAACGTCAAATGCAGCTTTTGCTGAGTAACCAGGTTATGGAAGTTGACGTGGACACGTTTAAAAACAATGTTGTCGCCCTGTTTCTTTACCCAGTCTTCCATCAATGGTTCCAGCGCGTTACAGTGCGGGCAAAAATATCCGAAAAATTCTGTCACTTCAATTTTCTTGCCACTGTCCACCGGTTGTGGGCGTGCCAGAACCTTGAATTCAACGCCGTTTTGCGGCTTGTCGACTGAGGCATTGGCACTTATGGCGACCAATCCCAGGCCCAATATCAGCAATGTCCGGCGAAATACTTGACTGAATATACGCATCTTTATTCCTTTAACGATTATTTAACAGTTCGCACTATAGCTACATCTACTCCATTTTCTGACAACTTTGCGCGCATTCGGTTCATTGCCTCGACTTGACTGAAAGGCCCTATTCGCACGCGATAGACCGATCCGGTATCAGAAGTTTTTTCACTCACGCGCGCTTCGAATCCAATTAAAGCGAGTTTCGCTCTTGCGCTTTCCGCATCGGATTGCTCTTTGAACGCGCCCGCCTGCAGGAAGTAAATATACTTATCGTCTGGACTATCGGCTTTACCTGCCTCAACCGTTTTTTGTACTGACTTTTCTACAGACGCTTTGATTTCGGGTTTCACTTCAGCGGGTTTGGTCACGGCCTCTGGGGGCGCAGTCTCCGGAGCTTTAGCTGCTGCACTCTGTTCTTTGCTCAATTCCTTGGCGGCATCTTTAGCTGCGTCTTTGTTGCTATACAAAGGCTTATT
>JAGWUK010000036.1 GCA_028868455.1 Burkholderiales bacterium
TGTTTTCGCAAACCAATACGCAGGTGACGCCAAATATCACGAATATCCAGAACGTCGACGCCATCCGCACCACTGGTCTGGAAATCGCCTATCAGGCCAGCGATGTTTTCATGCGCGGCATGGATCTGGCTGCCAGCGTGACCTATGCGGATTCTGAAATTACCCGCAATGACAAATATCCTGCCAGCGTCGGCAAAGCGCAACCGCGCGTACCTGACTGGCGTACCAACGTGGTGATCAGCTATCGACCGAATGACAAACTCAGCACGTCGCTAGGCATTCGGTATAGCGGCAAGCAATACGGCGCACTCGATAACAGCGATACCAATGCGTTCAGCTATTACGGCTTTTCCAGTTTTCTGGTCGCCGACGTGCGTGTGCGCTACCAACTGGCGCGCCAATGGAGCGCGGCACTGGGCATAGACAATCTGAACAACAAGAAATACTGGGCCTTCCATCCATATACGCAACGCAGCGTGGTGGCGGAACTCAAGTTCGATTTCTGATCGCTCACGCAACACAAAAAAAGCGGGCGCAGTGATCTGCGCCCATCAATACATATCGCGCTGCCGCCCGGCTGCACCACTGCGTCGGTGGCAGGCACTTTGAGATTTTATAAAATGACGACTACTCAACAATTTCCACGCCAACTTCTGGCGCTGTCTATCGCGGCACTGTTTCCGTTTTCTATGGCGCACGCCGACGATCTGGACAAACAAAAACCAGCATCGACCGTCCTCATCAAAGGCGAAAAACCGGCTGCACCGAATGTGGATGGCAATAGTCAGGCTTCCGTCCGCAGCAGTGGCAGCGATACCGCCAGCCTGTTGCGCGATGTACCCGGCATCAGTGTGTATGGCGCTGGCGGCGTCTCCAGCCTGCCTGCCATTCACGGTCTGGCCGATGATCGTTTGCGCATCCAGGTCGATGGCATGAATCTGATATCTGCCTGCGCCAATCATATGAATCCACCGCTGTCATATATTGACCCGACGCATGTCGGCAACGTTCAGGTATTGACTGGCGTCACGCCTGTCAGCCACGGTGGCGACAGCATAGGCGGCACCATCCTCGTCAATTCGCCAGAACCAGAGTTTGCCAGCGACGGGCAAAGCAAATTGATCAAGGGTCAGGCTGGCACTTTTTACCGCAGTAATGGCAATGCACGCGGTGCCAATCTGTCGGCCACGTACGCCAGCGATAGCTGGAGCGTCAACTACGCGGGATCCATTGCCGAAGCCGGTGATTACCATGCGGCCAGCGATTTTAAAGCCGCCGGTGCTGCCGCATCCGATCGCGGCTGGATTGCCGGTGATGTCGTCGGCTCGTCACGCTATCGCAGCGAAAACCAGTCTGTCGGTATTGCTGTACGCAATGCAAATCAACTGCTGGAGCTGAAACTCGGCATGCAGAATATTCCGTATCAGGGCTTCCCGAATCAGCGCATGGACATGACGGGCAATAGCAGCGAACAAGTCAATGTGCGTTATCAGGGGCAATATCAGTGGGGCAGACTGGAGGCGCGTCTGTACAATGAACATACGCGCCATCGCATGAATTTTGGCGATGACAAGCAATTCTGGTATGGCAATGCGCCCGGCATGCCGATGGATACTGAAGGGAAAAACACCGGCGCCGTTGTCAAAGCGATTTTGCCGATCTCCGAACGCGACACGCTCACCGCCGGTGCGGAAATGCAGCGCTATCGCATGAACGACTGGTGGTCTCCGTCCGGCACCGGCATGATGATGGCGCCGAATACCTTTGTGAATATCGCCGATGGTCAGCGCGATCGCCTTGGTGTGTTTGCCGAATGGGACGCAAACTGGAACGCGCAATGGATGACGCAACTCGGCGCGCGATTCGACAATGTCAAAATGGATAGCGGCAAAGTCGCAGGTTACGGCAGCATGGCCTACGGTAATCCGCTATCGCCGACATCCATCCCCGGCGCCTTTAACGCGGCCAACAGACAACGCAGCGACCACAATATCGACCTGACCGCGACGGCGCGTTATACCCCGTCGGCAATGCTCAGTCTGGATGCTGGTTATGCGATGAAAACGCGCTCCCCCAACCTGTATGAACGCTATGTCTGGGCCAGCAATAACACCATGGTCATGAACATGAATAACTGGTATGGCGATGGCAATGGCTATGTCGGCAATCTGAATCTGGCACCGGAAATTGCGCACACACTCAGCTTCACGGCCAGCTGGCATGACGCAGCACAAAAGGATTGGGAACTGAAAGTCTCGCCGTACTACACCAAGGTACACGACTACATCGATGCCACGACCTGTGCGGCGATTGGCAAGATATGTATGGCGCGCAAGGACGGTTTCCTGAACCTGAGTCTGAGCAATCAGAATGCACGATTGTACGGCGTTGATATCTCCGGCAAAACCGCGCTCGGCAGCATTGCATCGTTCGGCAGTTTTTCTGCCAGCGGCATGCTCAATTATGTCAACGGCAAAAATGAAACCACAGGCAGCGGTCTGTACAACATCATGCCTTTGAACGCCAAACTCGCACTGGTACAAGAGCTGGGCAACTGGAGCAATACGGTAGAAACGCAGATGGTCGCCGCCAAAACACATCTCTCCGCCGTACGTCAGGAAAGAGCCACTGCCGGTTACACCTTGCTGAATCTGCGCAGCAGCTATATCTGGAAACAGGTGCGCGTAGACTTTGGCATAGAAAACGCACTGAACCGTTACTACCAATTGCCGCTGGGTGGCGCGTATATCGGTCAGGGCGCGACAATGGGAACCGGTGTTCCGGCCGGAACCACTGTGCCGGGCATGGGGCGCTCTGTCTATGCGGGTGTCACATTGAAGTTCTGATACCTGTCGTGAATATCTAAAATCAAACCCGCTTTATCCATGCGCCTTTCCAGACAAAAACATTTGGAAAGGCGCGTAGAATAAGCGGTTTCGTTTTTAAATTTCGTCAACAGCCACGACTTATTCGTGGCGCAAAGCCTCAATCGGATCAAGCTGCGCTGCGCGTCTGGCTGGAAAATAGCCGAACAGCATGCCGATTGCAGCTGAAAACAAAAACGACATGATATTGATCGAGGTGTTGAACATATATGGCACCTGCATCAATTGCGCCAATACGACAGAAGCAACCAGCGCCAGAGCAATACCAACCACACCACCCAGCGTGGACAAGACGGTCGCCTCAATCAAAAATTGCAACAGCACTTCTCTTTCCATTGCACCGATCGCGAGTCGCAAGCCAATCTCACGCGTACGTTCGGTGACGCTGACCAGCATGATATTCATGATGCCTATCCCACCCACCAGCAAGCTGACGGCGGCCACTGCACCCAGCAGCGTGGTCATGACCTTGGTCGTGCCGGACATGGTTTCGGCCAGTTGGCGCGTATCGAGAATGTTGAAATTATCCTCATCCGTCACGGCCAGTTTGCGCCGTTCGCGCAGCAATTGCGTCAGGCTGGCTTTGAGGACATTGCTGTCGCTGCCGTCTTTCATCGACACCAGCAAAGTCGCAACGCGCTGATTGCCAGTCACACGGCGCTGCAAGGTATGCAATGGAATCAGCACCACATCATCCTGATCGTTACCCATTGCGGCTTGCCCTTTGGATGCCAGCACGCCGACCACTTCGCAGGAAAACTGCTTGATGCGCACATGCTCGCCCAAGCCACTGGCGCTGTCGAACAATTCACGCCGCACGGTTTCGCCGATCACGCAGACCGCCGCGCCGGACTTCAACTCGCCATCTTCAAACTGCCGCCCGCTGGCGAGCGTCCAGTTGTTAGTGCGAAACCAGTCGTTGGTGCTGCCGGTGATGCTGGTCGACCAGTTGCGTCCGTTAGCAACGACCACGGCGCTGGTGCGTCCCTCCGGCGCAACCGCCATCACGCCACCGATCTGCGAAGCGATCGCATCGGCATCGGATTCCTTGAACGCAGCGGCACCGCCGCCACCGCCAAACATCATGCGCTGACCCGGACGTATCTGTAATAAATTGGTGCCGAGACTGGAAATCTGATTTTGCACCGCCACCGTCGCGCCATTCCCCAGCGTCACCATGGTGATCACGGCACTGACGCCAATTACGATACCCAATATGGTTAAAAACGAACGCAGCAAATTGCGTCGTATCGAGCGGAAAGCCAGCAGAATCGTACTCATCAGCATGGCGCACCTCCTTCTTTCGCCACGTAAGCAAGCCCTGCCGGTTGGGCATTGATTTCATCGCGATCAAGCATGCCATCAACGAAATGCACGATGCGCCGTGCATATTGCGCCATATCGAGTTCATGCGTGACCATCAACACGGTGATGCCGTGGTCGCGGTTCAGGCTGCTCAGCAATTCCATGATTTCATGGCTGCGTTGCGTATCCAGATTGCCGGTTGGCTCATCCGCCAGCAACACCGCCGGTTCGGTGACAATCGCACGGGCAATCGCCACACGCTGTTGCTGACCGCCAGACAGTTCGGCTGGCGTATGATGCTCCCAGCCCGTCAGTCCGACCGAGGCCAGGGCCTTGGCCGCCATACGGTGCCGGTCGGCGGCGCTTTCGCCGCGATACAGCAAAGGCAATTCGACGTTTTCCTGAGCCGATGTACGCGCCAGCAAATTAAAGCCCTGAAACACAAAGCCCAGATACCGACGGCGTAATTTGGCACGCTGATCGCGCGACAGGTTTTCTACATGCATGCCGTGAAACAGGTATTCTCCAGACGTCGGTGTATCCAGACAACCGAGCACATTCATCGCCGTCGATTTACCGGAGCCGCTGGGCCCCATGATGGCGACAAATTCTCCGGCCTGAATATCCAGGTCCACACCTTTGAGCGCCATCAATGCGACTTGTCCTGTGCCGTATTTCTTGGTCACGCCACGCAGGCGTATCAAGGGCAAATTGGCATCGGATTCGACGCGAACACCGTTTGCTTCAATGGTGTCTGCTGCACGACTGTCCATGATTTTCTCCGTCGCCATTATTTGGCAACGCTGGCGCGTTGATCGGTGATGATCTGCATGCCGGCCTGCAATTCCGGTGCGCTGACTTCGGTCATTTTCCCATCGCTGATCCCTGTCGTGACGTTGATCATGACAGGAACGTTGTCACGCAATACCCAGACCTGATGCTGCTTGCTGCCACCGGCTGCGGTTCCGGCCGATTTACGCTGGGCGCCGCCCGGACGTTGTGGCAACAGACTGCTGACCAGGCTTTTTTTCGCGCCGCCAGCCGCGCCGCCCGCAGCAGTATTTTGCGTCGGACTAAACCGCAAAGCAGGATTTGGCACCAGCATGACGTCGTGCTTTTCGGTCGCGGTAATGATGGCCGTAGCCGTCATGCCGGGGCGCAGGCTCAGGTCGCTGTTATCGACATCCAGATAGGTAATGTATGTCACGACGTTATCGGTAATGGTGGAGCCAAACGCGACGCGGGTAATGACGGCAGGATATTGGCGATTGGCATACGCGCTGACGGTAAAGCGCGACTTTTGCCCGAGTTGCACGGCGCCGACATCGGCTTCATCGACGTTGACTTGCAAGCGCAGATGATGCAGGTCTTCGGCAATCGTGAACAAGGTCACTGCTTGCAAGGAGGCCGCAACGGCATTGCCGGGATCGACTGTGCGCGTCAGCACGACACCATCTATTGGCGAACGGATTGAGCCTTTGGATAAATTGGTTTCGTCGGTAGACAGCGTTGCTTTGGCGCTGACCACGTTGGCTTCGGCGCTCAACGTCATCGCCTTCGAGCGTTCCAGCGTCGCTCTGGCCGTATCGAGTTCTGCTTTTGACGGCACCTTGCCGCCCGATAAACGCGCCACTTCCTGCAAGCGTTCCAGATTGCTTTGCGATTCTTTTTCCGTTGCCACGGCCTGCGCCACCGCCGCGTTCGCCGCCGCCAATGCAGCGCGGGAACGGACGACCTGATCGTTTAATTTGGACGTATCCAGCTCCACCAGCACCTGACCTTTTTTAACCTGATCGTTCACATCGACCAGCACGCGCGTCACGGTGCCGGACAATTCACTGCCTATGCTGACCGAGCGCGTCGGTTGCAAGGTGCCGTTGGCAGTCACCGATAAAGTCAGATTACCAAGCCTGGCAGGTGAAGTGATATAGACCGGTGCAGCTTTGGCCTGCTGGTTTTGCCGCCAGAAATAAATGCCGGCGGCAATCGCAACGATCAGCAGCACCAGTATCCATGACGCTGGTCTGCGCCACCAGCTTGGCGCAGGCGGATCGGCCAGCAGGGCCAGCGCCTCGGCATCCGATTTGGCTTTGCTGCCTGCGCTGAGATCTTTGGCGACATTGGTGCCGCCGGGTTTCAGAGTCGATGTAGTCATAATGGTTTCACAGAAAGTTGATCTTGCGCGCCGCGCGTAAATTCTATTGCGGAAAATTGGCTGTCCTGATCCGGTTGCCAGCCACCACCCAATGCCTTGTACAAGCGCACATGATCGGTACTCAGATCAGTGCTGGTGCTGGCCACGGAATCCTGAGCGCTGTACAGCGAGCGCTGGGTTTCCAGTACCACCTGAAAATCAATCAGGCCGCTGGCATAGCGCTGGCGCGCAATCAATGCGGCGTTGGTCGCGGCCTCCAATGCATTTTTCAGGCTTTGCAGACGTAGTTTGTCGTTGCGTAGCGCGACCAATGCGTCTTCAACATCTTTCAATGCTGTCAGCACTGTGCTGCGATAGGCGGCCTGCGCTTGCTCCAGAGCTGCCTGTTGCGCTGCGGCCTGCGCCCGCAGTGCGCCACCATCCAGCAAGGGCATGGCGACACTGCCCAAGAGACTGCTGGCAAGCGTGCCGCCGTCGCCAAGCGCGCCCAGCGTCAGTGCGCGCAAGCCCAGTGAACCACTCAGATGAAAACTCGGATAGCGTGCTGCATCGGCTTGCTGCCATTTAGCCAATGCGGCCTTGACCTGCTGTTCTGCGGCCCGCACATCGGGACGCTGGCGCAGCGTTTCCGCAGGCAAGCTGAGCGCCAGATTGTCTTGTGCCTGCGGTACGGCGGCTTGCACCGCCAGTTGCTGGCGCAGACTTTCCGGTGCTTGTCCACACAAGACTTCCAGTGCGTGCAAAATTTGCGTGGCGCTGGTTTCCAGAGTCGGCAATTGCGCCTGTGCCTGCTCACTGGCGGTTCTGGCTTGCTCACCTTCAAGCGAGGTCAGCAAGCCAGCCTGCACACGCCAGTGAGTGATTTGTAAGGTTTCGCCCTGACTGGCGACATTGGCGCGCGCAATGTCCAGTCTTGCCTGCGTGCCGCGCCACTGGATGTAGCTCAGTGCGACTTCCGCCGCAACCGAGACTTGCACATTGGCCAGACTGGCTGCACTGGCGCGCGCATTGGCGTCACTGGCGCGGACACCCGCATGGTTGGCGCCGAAAATATCCGGCTCCCAGCTGGCATCGAATCCTGCCGCAAAACTATTTGCTGCGGCGCTGCTCCCTGACTTGCTACGCTGTGCGGATGCCGAAGCATTCACGGATGGCGACAAGGATGCGGCGCTGACATCGCGCAAGGCGCGCGCCTGACGCAGGGCGGCCTGCGCACTTTGTACGCTGTTATTGACCTGCAAGGCTTGTGCGATTAATTGATTCAGCATCGGGTCGTTAAACCGCTGCCACCATTGCACCAGATCCGTCGTCGATGCCGTTGTCGATGTCGCCGTCACTACCGCAGCCGCCGACCAGCCTGCCGGTACCGCAACAGATTTTCCGCCAGCCGTATCCAGCATCTGCGGCGTGGTGCAGGCGCTCAGTACAGCGGTCAGCATCAGCGAACTCAGCGCGCGCATCCCATGATGTATTTCATTTTTCATTTTCTATCCAGCGTGACATCCGCTTTGTTTTCTAACATTTCGATTAGTCGGCAATTGCGCTCAACAGGGAAGCAAAATCCGGTACGATTTCAGTCGCTGTTTGGCGCCATTCACAATTTTTCGCAACTTCTATTTATAGGCTCATTGGCAAAAATTGCCTGAAATTTCAGCACTGCCTTTGCCATTGCTCAACAGCGTCTTTTTGCTTAACGGCGAATTTTGTTTCATACTTGTTCGTTTCCGAACAGACGAACGCTTTCCCGTGCGCCGCTGACGCCAACCAGTGCAGCACTGCGACACCGCCGGGTTGCATTTTTCCTGTCCAATTGACCTCCCATTGCATTGCAAAGAGCATGACCATTTCACCTGCCCATCATTCAACCTTCAACGACCTCGCCACGCTGGATCAATTATTTGCATGGCGTGTCCACCAATCACCGCAGAGCGAAGCGTATCGCCAGTTCGATGTCGCCAGCGGCAACTGGATCAGCTATACCTGGTCACAAATTGCTACCCGCGTCGCACAGTGGGGTCAGGCCATCGACAGTCTGCATCTCGCACATGGCGATCGTATCGCCGTTCTATTACCTAACAGCGTCAACGCCGTCTGCGTCGATCAGGCCGCCCTGTCGCGCGCCCTGGTGCCTGTTCCTATGCATGCACTGGATAACCCGGTCAGTATCGGTTACATCATCAACGATAGTCTGGCGTCGATTGTAGTGCTCACAACGTATCAGCAATGGTTGTCGCTTGTATCGAATTGTGACGAAATGCAGCATCTGAAGCTGGTGATCCTGGCCGAAGACCCGGATTTTCACGCCGACGCAACGCCCGATGCGAGCGGGCCAAGGGTGCTCACGATGCAGCAATGGCTGGCGGAAACAGCGTCTGATGCAGCAATAGCTGCCGCAGCGACAACAGGATTTACGCCTGCGACGGAAGACGATCTGGCAGCGATCGTGTACACCTCCGGCACCACCGGCAAGCCCAAGGGCGTGATGCTGACGCACCGGAATATCATGTCGAATATCAAGGCTGTTTTAAAACGCGTGGACGCCGGATCATCGGATGTATTCTTATCTTTCCTTCCTTTGTCGCATACATTTGAACGCACCATTGGTTACTACTTGCCGATCGCTGCGGGTAGCTGCGTCGCATATACGCGCTCGGTCGCTTTGCTGGCAGAAGATCTGAAAATCGTGCGGCCGACCGTGCTGGTTTCCGTGCCGCGCATCTACGAACGTTTTTATACTAAGTTACAAGAAAAGCTCGCGAGTTCAGGGCAATTCACGCAAAAGCTGTTCGCGCTGGCGCAAGACGTGGGCTGGCGCCGTTTCTGTCGCGCCCAGAAATTGCCGGAAGCCAGTCAGGCACATGCGTTCACCGATGCCTTGCTGTGGCCGATTCTCGATCGCCTGGTTGCCCGCAATGTTCTGGCCCAACTCGGCGGACGTCTGCGCACTGCCGTGACGGGCGGTGCGCCGATGTCGCAATCAGTCTCGCGTTGTTTCCTCGGCTTAGGTTTGCCGCTGATACAGGGCTATGGCATGACCGAATCCTCGCCCGTCGTGGCGGCCAATATTCTGGACGACAACTGGCCAGCGACCGTTGGCCGCGCTCTGGATGGTGTCGAAGTGCGCATCGGCGACAACAGTGAATTGCAAGTGCGTGCAGCCAGCGTCATGAAGGGTTACTGGAATCGTCCCGACGACACGCGCAATGCCATGACCGCCGACGGCTGGCTGCGTACCGGCGATCAGGCCGTGATGGAACAGGGCCACATCCGCATTTCCGGGCGCATCAAGGAAATCATGGTGACATCGACCGGCGAAAAAATCGCACCGGCCGATCTGGAACTGGCCATCATGGCCGATGCCTTATTTGATCAGGCAATGGTGGTCGGCGAAAACCGTCCCTTCATTTCTGCCTATCTGGTGCTGAACCACAAACTCTGGCTGGAACTCGCGACGCAAATGCAGGTGAATGCCAGTGATCCACACACACTCAACAGCGAAACCGTGCGCAAGCAAGTCTTAAAACGGGTGCAGGAAGCCACCAAATCGTTTCCGCACTACGCCGTGCCGCGTGCCGTCTGGCTGACGCTGGATCCGTGGACCGTGGAAAACAGCCTGATCACACCGACCTTAAAACTCAAGCGCACTGCCCTGCATGCGCGCCTCAGCGCGCAGATTGACGCGATTTATCAACGTTAACACAGTGTTCGCACCCAGCACATCACCAATGTCCAGCGCCAACGCGCACTGGTGATGTGTACAGCGTCTCAAGGCACAATCGTCGTAAACAAATACACGGCAAACAGCACGCAATGAATCGTGCCCTGCATGATGGTGGTGCGGCCGGTGCCCAGCGAAATCGAGGTGATGAACAACGACAGCAACAGCAACACGGTCGATTTGGCGTCGATACCCAGCGACAAGGACCAGCCCGTCAGCAAAGAGATCACAGCCACCACTGGAATCGTCAAACCGATGCTGGCCAGCGCCGATCCCAGCGCCAGATTGATACTGGTCTGAATGCGGTCAGCGCGTGCTGCGCGATACGCGGCCAGCCCTTCCGGCAGCAACACCACAATCGCGATAATGATGCCGACCAGGGCTTTGGGCGCACCAGCTGCGGCGACAGCCCTTTCCAGCGTCGGCGCCAGTGCCTTGGCCAGCAAGACCACGGCGACCAGACAGACCAGCAATAAGCCAGCGCTCATCCAGCTCATTTTGTTCGAGGGCAAAGGTGCGTGAACCTCCTCATCGCTGGTCGCCGTTTCCGGCAAAAAATAATCTCTATGCCTGACCGTCTGCACCAGCACAAAAGTACCGTACAAGACCAGCGATACGACAGCGATAAATCCTAACTGGCTGGGGCTGTAATACGGCCCGGCGATGGTTGACGTGAAGTTCGGCAAGACCAGCGTCAGTATCGCCAGTGCCGCCAGCGTCGCCAGCGAAGCACTTGCTCCCTGCAAACCAAAACTCTGCTCGCGGTGCAAACTCGCGCCAGCCAGCAGACATAAGCCGATAATGCCATTCAAAATCACCATGATGGCCGCAAACACCGTGTCGCGTGCCAGACCCGCAGTGACTTCACCGCCCGCCAGCATCAATGAAACGATCAGCGCCACCTCAATCAGCGTCACCGCCAATGCCAGCAGCAAAGTACCAAAAGGTTCACCAATGCGATGTGCGACGACTTCAGCATGGTAGACCGCAGTCAGCACGGCACCGAATAATCCGGCGGTCAGAAAAATCGCATAAAACGATCCTAATCCCAGCGCAGCACCCGCTAACAATAGCCAGGCAACGATAGGTATAACGATGGACCAGCGCGGTAAAGTCGGCGTAATTTTCATGAGATGTTCGCTTTCTGTAATCAAAGTAGTCGCTGGAAATGGCAGATATCGCTCGCTGTCATATTGAACAGCATTACCTGGAACAAAGCTGGGCGACAACAATTTCACCACGTTCGTCAGGCAGGCTCAGCACGCCTTGTTCAGCTTTCAGTCCTGGTGCGGGCGACGCGCTGCGCGTACATAGTAACGATCAAATTCCCCGGACGAGACCAGAGCGAAACCATGGCGCTGATAAAACCGGTTGGAGGCGCTTTCGCGCAACGCACCAACGCGAACCACACGGCCTTCGGCATCTGCCTGGGCAAACAATTGTTGCAACACCAGCGTACCAATGCCTTTGCCTTGTGCCGCCGGGCGGATGTAGAGATGGTCAAGCAATAAATCGGCAGCATCGGATTTGACCACGATGAAACCTATGCGTTCGCCGTTTTGCACGATATAACGCGTGGCGTCGGGCGCAAAACCGGCCAGAAAACGCAGGCGCGCGCGTTCGGGATCGAAGCGTTCGATACGTTCGAGGCTGTCGCGCATGGCTTCAATGCGTAAGGCCAGTAAATCGTCAAAATCGTCCGCACTTGCTGGCGCAAAATGAAGCGACGATATCAACGGCGAGGGTATGGTTAAGGACATCTTCAGGCATTCCTTTCATGTCAATATGTTGATGCCGACATCGTTTCAGGCAATGAAGTTCGCCGCGATTTATCGGGCCGCCAACACCATTTCACAACGAGTGACGGCAGCGTCGCTGCGCAATGCATGTTGTTTCGTTTGATTATGGCACGCCTGTTTGCCGACATCATGACAGGATGACGTCTGGCATGTTTTCCGGGCGAAGCCAGTTGCCGGGTCTTGACTCTACCTGCAATCGCAATAACGTCACACTGTCATTTGCGTTGGGCTTTGGGCTTTG
>JAGWUK010000641.1 GCA_028868455.1 Burkholderiales bacterium
TGGGGTCTTGCAATTGCGTCAAAGGTAAGTCAGCTGAGCGGACACCTTTGTTTGTGAACGGTGTTGAGGATTTCGTAATCAACATTGCCACAGCGACTGCTATTCCCAAGCCGATAATCAGGCCAATAATCAATCCAGTCAGTGTGTTTCCTAGCTGACGATGCAACCTTATTTGATGTGCTTTCATGCTTCTCCGGCGTAGATAAAGTGAGCTGTTTTACATTTTATTCGGAGCCGACACGCCGATCAGCGCTAGGCCATTACGCAAAACCTGCCGCGTAGCGAGCATCAATGCAAGGCGTGCCATTTTTGTTGGCTCGTCGTCCACCAACACCCTTTCTGCATTGTAATAGCTGTGTAGTTCGCCAGCTAACTCTCTTAAATAGAATGCCACCTGATGCGGCCCCAGCTCGTCCAGCGCCTTTTCCAAAGCTTCTGGATATTCAGCCAATTTCGCTAACAACATTGCTTCTCGTGGCGCTGTCAAAGGAGACAAGTCGACTGTTTTGAGTTTGGAAAGTTCTGCTTCGTCGGCGCTGTATTGTGCCAATACAGAGCAAATTCTGGCGTGCGCATATTGTACGTAGTACACAGGATTCTCATCTGACTGCTCCAGTGCGACATCAACATCGAAAACGAATTCGGTATCAGCCTTGCGTGAGATCAGGAAAAAGCGCACGGCATCACGGCCACGTTGCTCGTCACCGCCACCCGACCATTCGATCAGATCACGCACGGTGACATAAGAACCTGCTCGTTTGGAAATCTTGACCTCGGCACCGTCTTTCATGACTGTCACCATCTTGTGCAAGATATAGTCAGGGTAGCCTTTTGGTATGCCGACGTTTAATGCTTGCAACCCGCCGCGTACGCGCGCAATGGTACCGTGATGGTCACTGCCTTGGATATTGATTGCCTTACGATAACCACGCTCCCATTTGGTCACATGATAAGCCACATCGGGGACAAAATAAGTGTAAGTTCCATCAGATTTCCGCATGACGCGGTCTTTGTCATCGCCATATTCAGTCGTCTTTAACCATAGTGCGCCGTCTTGCTCGTAAGTCTTACCTGCCGCCTTAAGCGCGTTGACTGTCGCTTCCACTTTATTGTCAGAATAAAGTGAGGTCTCAAGATAGTAATTGTTGAACTTAACGCCAAACGCCAATAAGTCGGCATCCTGCTCGCGACGCAGATATGTCACACTGAACTGGCGTATGGATTCCAGATCATTGACGTCACCACTGGCTGTAACGGCGGCACAATCACCTGCGGATACAGTTTGCTTGGCTAAAAAATCTTGAGCGATCTCTGCAATATACTCACCGTTATAAGCCGATTCCGGCCATAGGGCATCGCCTGGGCCAAAACCTTTTGCTCGCGCTTGTACCGAAAGCGCTAAATTGGAAATCTGTACACCAGCGTCGTTATAGTAAAACTCCCGGCTAACGTTATAGCCCTGCACTTCCAGCAATGCAGCGAGGGCGTCGCCGAGCGCCCCCTGGCGGCCATGGCCGACATGCAAAGGTCCCGTTGGATTGGCCGAAACAAATTCAACCACAACTTTCTCTCCCGCACCGCGCTGGCTTCGCCCAAAATCCTCGGCCTGATTTAATACGGTCTGCACAACGGACTGTTTAGCTTTATTGGTAATGCGTATATTGATGAAACCTGGACCGGCAATCTCTGCGCTGGCCACTAAGGGGTGATGTTGCGCTTCAATGGCGCCAACGATGGCTTGCGCCAACTCTCGTGGATTCTTGCGTAACGGTTTAGCAATCTGCATCGCAATATTGCATGCGGCATCGCCGTGTGACGGATCTCGTGGACGTTCGATAGAAATCGTAGGTTGAAGATCGGAACCCACTAATAAGGGTTCAACTGCATGTTGGAATAGTTTCAATAGTTCTTGTTTTTGTTCAGCAAGCATAGCACAGAGTTTTATTGCTTATTTGGCAACAATACGTAAAAGGGACAGGGAACATTATACTGTCTCGCCCTGCCTCTGTCTGAGATGCTGCCAATGATTCGTTTCTGCTGAGTGCTATCGGGGGGCGTTTTCGATATTTTCCATTTTTGGAAATTTGGAAGTTGCTTCAAACGCTCTTCTGTACAGCACCAAAACATGTGCCATTTTTCCAAGAAACAGACCGTTGAACAGCCCGAATGTGAACGTACAGGTCAGTGCAAATTGCATATTGCGATGCAATTCTGGATTCAGATGCAAGGCAACATTTACCATATATTTCAAGATGAAAATTGCCAGCATCATAATCAACGGTGCCCAGCTTCCACGGTAAAAAACCAAGCCTTGTTCTGCGTGGATTCTAACGCTGTTCTGATTTACCTGCTTCCAGAAAATTGCGGAACCGAGCCCTATCGCCACAATCCA
>JAGWUK010000642.1 GCA_028868455.1 Burkholderiales bacterium
ATCGGCAAACTTAAAATTCATCAGTACCGTCATGTGGGATGCACGCGAAACCTTCACGGATGCAAAGTCGGATTTATGCATACGCGATAGCCGTCCATTGCGCTGCTTTGCCACGGCTGATTTCGATTTGCTCCACCAGGCCAACAGTGCCGTGACCGGCCATGCGCAGGCGGCTCAAGCGCTGACAGCTGCCGAACAGCGTGCGATTGTTGATTTTGAAAAATCGCTGTTTACTGCGCAAATCACCAGCAATGACGCCGGCAATCTGAGCGATGCCGGGGCCAAAGGCGGACCGGGTGAATTACTCAATACTAATTTTTATTTTGGCATCAACGATCTGGATTCTGGCGATTACAAAACAGGAGCGCCGTTTAACCGCGAAGTGATGGCATTGTTTACCAATTGGCGCGGCTTGGACAGGCCCGCACCTGCGAATCCACCTGGACGTGGCAGGACGCCACCACCGGCACCGACGCCGACAGATATTGCAAGAGCATCTATTGCGCGAGGCGAACAGATATTCAATAACAAACCGTTCAATATCAGTCGCGTCAAAGGCTTTAATGATGAATTGAGGTTGTCGTTGCAACGTGCGACATGCGCCAGTTGCCACAGCGCTCCCAACGTCGGTTCGCATTCGGTACCGCGTTTATTCAATACCGGTGTTGCAGATGCATCCCTGCGCACACCTGACATGCCTTTATATACGCTTAAGAATAAACTGACCGGCGAAATAATGGAAACGACAGATCCTGGCAGTGCGCTGACCACTGGCAAATGGCGGGATATAGGGCGGTTTAAGGTGCCGAGTTTGCGTGCGATTGAATCGCGTTCACCGTATTTCCATAATGGATCTGTCGCTGACCTGACTGATGTTGTGAAGTTTTACGATAAGCGTTTTGGCATCGGTTTGACACCACAAGAAGTCAACGATCTGACGGCATTTTTGAAAGTGTTATAAATCAACGCCGCATGGTTGAACGCCATTGATCATCAGCGTTCCGGTTTTTCTAAAAGCGATGGGCAGGTTGTTCGCATTCAGCCTGCCCGTCATGCGTTAACATGGCTACGTGCTCGCGCCAGATAGTCCTTGCATTGATTCCGTTCAGCCCGCGTAAAAGCACCGCCCGCACACATGCAGATAACGTTCATTGCCGCCAATGGCAATTTGTTCGCCCTCTTTGATGCGTTGCCCTTGCTCGTCGACACGAATATTCATCGTCGCCTTTTTACCGCAGGCGCAAATATTCTTTAACTCTTCAATATCGTCGGCCAGCGTAAGAAGGTAGGCAGATCCGGGAAAGGGTTCGCCGCGAAAATCGCTGCGCAATCCATAACAAATCACTGGAACGCCGCGCACTTGTGCCAGCTGGTGCAATTGCCGGACCTGCTCCGCAGAAAGAAATTGCGCTTCGTCCAGTAACACGCAACTGACTTGCGGTGTTTGTTGCAGAAAATCAAATTGATGATCAAAGACTTCAGCTTCACGCTGTGGACCAAGGCGTGATGTCACTTTCCCCGTTCCGTAGCGGTTGTCGATGGCAGCCGTATATAAATGTACTTTCTGGCCCTGCTCTTCATAATTGTGCGCGACTTGCAGTAAAGCAGTGGATTTACCCGCATTCATTGCCGAATATCTGAAGTAGAGCTTTGCCACGGACAGTCCTTAAAAATTGAGTTAATCGCAGAATATCGGGGCGCAGGTCGTAAATTTCAAGATCTTGAAAACCGTTTGGCCATTCCCACATTATCCTCAGCAGATGCTCAATGGAGGTCTGCCAACTTTGGTTTGTTTTATATATCGCTTCAATTTAAAAGGATATCATCATGCGTAATTTTGACTTCGCACCACTCTATCGTTCCGCCATCGGTTTTGATCGCCTCGCCCAATTATTCGACGATGCGCAGCGCACCGAATCTGCACCGAGTTACCCCCCATATAATATCGAACTGATTGCAGAAGATAAATATTGCATCAGCATGGCTGTCGCCGGGTTTGATCGCAGTGAGCTGGAAATCGAAAGCGAACGTGACACGCTGAAAATTACCGGTCGCAAGCAAAAAGAAGATGCGCCACGTAATTTCTTGCATCGCGGCATCGCTGCGCGTGATTTTGAACATCGTTTCCGCCTGGCCGATCATGTCAAAGTCGTCAGTGCGCGACTCGACAATGGCTTGTTGAATATTGAATTGATACGAGAAATTCCTGAAGTGTATAAGCCTCGCAGGATTCTGATTGACGGCGAAAATCTGCAACTGGTGCAAAACCAGGCTGCCTGAAATTAAAACGTGTTGTGTGTGAATCTGGTTAAAACGATTCGTGCAACCTGATCCAAAAAGTGACCGTGTCGATACGACATGGTCACTTTTTTCAGATGAAGATCC
>JAGWUK010000643.1 GCA_028868455.1 Burkholderiales bacterium
TCTACGGACACCACCGCCAGCGAACCACGACGTCCTGATTCTGTGGCGTACATGATATAGCGTCCATTGGGTGAAAAACTCGGTGACTCATCCTTGGTCGTATCGGACAAACGTTGCTCTTGTCCGCTGGCCAGATCCAGGTCATACAACTGGAATTTCCCATCGCGACGAGAAATATAAGCCAAAGTCTTACCATCAGGCGATATCCGTGGAGTGATATTATAACTGCCACTAAATGTGACGCGTTTCGCTTCGCCACCTTCAGGGCTGATGCGATAAATTTGCGGGCCGCCGCTGCGGTCACTCAGGAAATAAATGTATTGTCCATCAGCAGAAAATTGCGGTTCAGTATCGATGCCGCTGCTGCTGGTCAATTTGTGCAGACCACTGCCATTCGCATTCACGATAAAAATTTGGGTCAGGCCGTCTTTGGACAACGCGACAGCCAGTTTGCTGCCGTCCGGCGACCACGCCGGTGCCGAGTTACTGCCCTTGTAATTGGCGATAACGGTACGCTCGCGTGTAATCAGATTCTGCACATATACGATAGGCTTTCTGGCCTCAAACGAGACATAAGCCACTTTAGTACCGTCCGGCGACCATGCTGGTGAAATGATAGGCTCGTTCGAACGCAACGCCACCTGAATGCCATCACCGTCGGCATCGGCGACTTCCAGACGATATTCGCGGCCTGCTTTGGTCACATAGGCAATCCGCGTAGAGAAAATACCACGAACCCCAGTCAGTTTTTCATAGATATCGTCCGCGATACGATGCGCGGTCAAGCGTGTATTGTTTGGCGGTGTTGCCATCGCAAACCCTGACAAGGTCATCGATTTCAGCGTGTCCAGCAATTTATAACGTACGTCGAAGCGCCCGTCGCTCAGACGCTGGACACTACCGACGACCAGTGCATCCGCGCCGCGCGCCTTCCAATCGTCAAAATTGACTGGTGAGGTTTCAGTCATGACAGAACCTGTGTCAATGATTTTGAAATAACCGCTGCGGGTGAGATCGTCCTTGATGATCGAAGTCACTTGCTGCGGCGCCAATCCTTCGTCGGCAAATGCGGCGATGGCGACCGGGATCTGATTCGAGCCCACGCCCGAGACTTCAACACGTAATTGTGCGGCGGCAGGAGTGATGACAGCAAAGCTACTGACTGCCGCGACGACTGTACTGATGGCGATTTTTTTCAACAATGACATCATTGGTATTTACTCTTCCTTCATGCGATAAACCAATTCAAGACTGGCCGGTACTTGTCCGGTTTTATCTCTCGGGAAAGGCGATGATTTTTCTATGCCTTTTGCAACTGCGTCATCAAACGCCAGATTGCCCGAGGATTTAAGTTTGCGTATTGCACCACGGAGTGAACCATCTGGCAATAGCTCAAAGCGATATTCGACCGTAGGATTGCCCGCAACCCCATCGACAACAGAAAAAACGGTGTTGGAGCGTACTTTTGCGGCAATTTTTGCGATATAGCTCGCATCGCCGCGATTATTGCCCGTCGATTTGGCTGCACTGCCATTACCACCGCTGCCGGTATTGACCGGATTGCCAGCCTGGGCTGCCAATCGCAGCATATTTTCTTTGTGTAATTTTTCGCTGGCCAGCTTCTCTTTGGCTTTTTGTTCTTTTGCCAGTTTTTCTTTTTCCTGCAGTTTTTTCTTGTCGGCTTCTTCTTGCGCCAGTTTTTCTTCTTTACGTTTTTGTTCTGCGAGTTTTTCTTTCAGTTCAGCCTGGCGTTTTTCTTCCGCCAACTGACGTTGATGCTCTTCTTCTTTCTTTTTCTCAGCGAGTTTGCGTTTTTTTTCCTGCGCCAAAGCAATTTCAGGATCTTCTTTCTGAATTTCGGGCTGAACAGGAACGGGAACAGGGGCAGGTTTTTCTTTTACTGGCTCAGGTACCGGAGGCTCTTCAACCGGCACCGGCATCGGTTTAGGCGCCGCCTCGCGGGTTGTCATATCCCACACCTCCGCTTCGACCGCTGTGGCTGGTTTATTTTGCCAGCGGATGCCGAACCATAAAAAACTCAATAGCAGAATATGCACCAGCGCAGCCAGCGCCACTGAGCGCCATTGACCGGATTGATGCCTGTGCGGACCAGGAACACTGTGGGAAGAAACTTCGTTCATAACTTGTTAAGACTCGCCATTGGTGACTTGGTTCCGGAGCGTTTTCCTGAATTTCATGGCGAAAAAAATATCCGATCTGATGACAGCAGCCGAAATTATAAACTGCCCTAGAAATTTATCGGAATATCTTGCGAAATGACGGATAACAAAATGCCTGTACGTGTAAAATTTGGCATGTTTTCTCATGGTCAGGACTGCCACAATACCGATCCGGCAAGATTGAACGACGAAGGCAGTACAA
>JAGWUK010000644.1 GCA_028868455.1 Burkholderiales bacterium
ATGGCGACGTCGGCATTGTTGTGTGCCAGTTCGGTCAGGCGGGCAATCAATTTTTGCAAGGCGGGCAGCATGACTTCATCGCGTGCGGTTTTCAGCATCATGCCGTGCGACGTGTTATTGATGTCTTCCGAGGTGCAGGCGAAATGGATGAATTCGCTGGCGGTGACCAGTTCTGGCATGTCCTGTACCTGTTCCTTGAGCCAGTATTCGACGGCTTTGACGTCATGATTCGTGACCGCTTCGATATCCTTGATGCGTTGCGCGCTGGCTTCTGAAAACTCACTGACCAGTTTTTCCAGCAGGGCATTGGCTTCAGCTGAAAACGGTTTGATCTCGTCAAAGCCGGCTTGCGACAGGGCTTGCAACCAGGAGATTTCGACTTTGACGCGATGATGCATGAAGCCGGCTTCTGATAACGTGGCGCGTAAAGCGTCAACTTTAGGCGCGTAGCGGCCGTCTAGCGGGGAGAGAGCGGAGAGGGGAGATAGGGACATGATGACTCTGTTGACAGGATGAATGAGAAATTATTGCGCAAAAAACAACGAAATATTAAATATTGTGAACATGACGCACGCATCAAAAAACGGTGGTTTTATAGATCACATGCAAGGTTTTTTGCTTGGAATACGCGATTTTACCATTTGAGCGGGAGAGCCAGACCAGAATTGCACGTATGTTGCAGAGCCGCACTGCGCCTGACTTGATGCGGTGCGGTGATATAATCCGCGCTAAACCAACCTTTAAAGCCCTATGAAACTAATCGGTTCTCTCTCAAGTCCTTATGTAAGAAAAGTCCGCGTTGTGATGGCGGAGAAAAAACTCGACTACGCCTTCGTGCTGGAAAATGTCTGGGCTGCGGATACCGCGATCCAGCAATCCAATCCGCTGGGCAAGGTGCCTTGTCTGCTGATGGAAGACAACGATGCCATGTTTGATTCCCGTGTGATTGTCGAATATCTGGACACCTTGACGCCGGTCGGTAAGCTGATTCCTGCCAATGGTCGTGAGCGCGCTGCTGTGAAATGCTGGGAGGCGCTGGCGGATGGTGTGCTGGATGCGGCGATTCTGGTGCGTCTGGAAAAAACCTTGCGTCCTGCCGATTTGCAAAGCGCTGACTGGATTGCGCGCCAGATGGGTAAAGTGGCCGCTGGTTTGAAAGCGATGTCATCTGGTCTGGGTGAGTCGCCATTTTGTTCTGGCACGCATCTGACTTTGGCTGATATCAGCGTCGTCTGCGCGCTGGACTGGCTGACTTTCCGCTTTCCCGAAATAAACTGGCGTGAAGACTATACCAATCTGGCGAAACTGACGGACAGGCTGGCTGAGCGCCAGTCGTTTAAAGACACCATGCCGCAATAAGCTGGCAATTGCGTAGCGAATGCGCGTGTAGTTTCGGTACAGTTTGCTTGGATGCCGGACAGCACAAACAAAAAGGGTGGCCTCGGCCACCTTTTTTTTCGTTTGCAGCAACGATGGCAACAATGCCGGCTGCAGCAATTACTCGTCGGCTGACATTTGCGACTGCAGATAATTTTGCATGCCGATTTTTTCTACCAACTCGATCTGTGTTTCCAGCCAGTCGATATGTTCTTCGGTGTCTTCCAGTATCAACTGGAATAAATCGCGCGACACATAATCGCTGACGCTTTCACAGACGGCGATACCTTCTTTCACGGTTTTTTGTGCCGCTTGTTCCAGCTTCAGGTCACATTGCAGCATTTCCAGCGTTTCTTCGCCGATCATCAATTTATGCAGCGCCTGCAGATTGGGCAAACCGCCGAGCATCAGGATGCGGTCGATCAGTTTGTCGGCGTGTTTCATTTCACCGATGGATTCCGCATATTCTTTCTTCGCGATTTTTTCGAATCCCCAATGCTTGTACATGCGCGCATGTAAAAAATATTGATTGATGGCGCTGAGCTCATTGGTGAGTTGTGCGTTCAGCAGTTTGATGACTTTGGCATCGCCTTTCATGATCGGTCCTTTTTAAATGAGGAAAATGCGGAAAACCTCCACATGATAGTGCAAGTCGCCGTTGAGTTTGGTGTTGTGTTTTGATGGCGGTGAATTACCCGCGCATCACTGGTGAATACGTGATGGAGAAGGGGATATCAGCGCGCATCGTTTTGTCGGGATAGTGATTATGTTGATGGGGAGTATATTTTTATGTCTCAATGTATACGTGCGGAATTAGACGAAAATTGCATATACTCCCCTATTTTTATTAAGAAGAAAAATAGGCCTGAAAGCAACAAATGTGGATAAGACGCTGGCGTTCAGCTGTTCAGTGAAAAATTAATGGTGGCTGTCGCGATCACAGGCAATGCTTTGCCATCTTCCAGATAAGGCTTAAAAACCGCACGCAGTATCGCCATTTTCGCC
>JAGWUK010000645.1 GCA_028868455.1 Burkholderiales bacterium
CACTGGCACAATCTCTTCAAACTTCTCGCGACTGATGTCGCTCGCATAGGGCTTTCTCATCCCCGCATTATCCAGCCTCGCGGGAAGATCGTGAACACGGTCTTAGTCACTTTCAGAAGCAACGTTGAAGTACAGCATCATTTGTCTATGTTGCCCCTTTTGGATACTGGTTATTTTTTTTACGACTTGCACTGGCGCCGTGTCGTTTTCACGATAGCGTGCCTCCACCTCGTAATTTCCTGGTGGCAAATTGGCAAATAACCACGGACCATCCATCGTATTAAAAAATACTCTGGCGCCACTTCGTACATCCCTGATAGTTACTTGCACCTCTGATAAATATGCGCCCGACTTTGAACCGGCCGTTGTCAGCCAGAAGTTGTATTTGGATGATTGATTAAGTAGTGCTTCTCGCTCACTCTGTCCAATGCCTCCAGAAACACAATCAATGACTTCCGTTGAACACGATTTTCCCTGTGACTGAGCTAAAGATGAATTTGCGCCGAATGTGAGCACAATCACTAACATAGCCAGCAATTTAATCGCAAATTTCATTTCGACCTCCTCTATTTATCCTGAACGTAAGACAACTCAAAAAAAAATTAACAAGCAAGGCAAAGTATCGGCTTACTGCAAATCGGATGGCTCAACGTTATGCGCACGAAGTGGATTTGCGTAAGTCCTAAATTAATCGTTATTACAAAAATTTCCATAACACGGTTATTTTTGAATGGTATTTCGGTTGCATTTCTGCGTGATTGACCTTACACAATTTTGATTCAATCAATAGTTAAATTTCTTGCACATCAACGACTGTGCTTCTACGCTAAGCATATACCCGTTCATATTCTTGCCAGCCACGCAGCTATCATGCAGAAACTTCTTAAAAACAAGTCGGACACCGATGCGAAAAAATTGGCGCTCGAAAGGCCATCGGCCGAAATTAGAACAAGAAAAAATTATTCGATCGAGCGGGCTTTTTCCAGCATTGTTTTCAATTGCATTGACCAGATGCTCTCCAACGAAAGTGGCATTACCTCCAGCTATGATATGGAAAGTCTGCATCAGTTCCGTGTTGGCGTTCGCAGATTGCGTTCAGCGCTGACGCTTTACAATAAATATGTCGCTATCCCCTGTTTATTAAAATCTGAACTCGACTGGCTTACCAGGCAACTTAATGATGCGCGCGATTGGGACGTGTTTACGACGATCGTGTTACCGCAACTTGCGATTTCAATCGACCACAATCGAGATAAAACCGAACTTGTGGCACTAGCAAACTTAAGTGCTGAACACATGCACAAAATTGCTAAGGAAGCGATTCAATCGCAACGATATATTCTGCTCTTACTCAACCTGCACATGTGGTTGTATGAAAATGCCTGGCGCGAAGCACTATCAAAAAAGGAATTGATGGCCCTGCATAAAGACGCTTTTCAACTTTCGCAAAAACAATTAAAACAGGCCAAACGGAAATTATTAAAAAGCGACGCTAAACTTCGGCAGAGCAAACCTGAAAACATACACAAAATACGCATTAAGGCCAAACAAGTCAGGTATGCACTGGAATTTTTTAATGAATTGTTCAGTTCGAGAAAATATATTCGCGACATTCATCGGCTGTCAAAATTACAAACCCAGTTAGGTAATTACAACGACATGGTCGTGGCCGATCGCCTGCTTAAAACAATGCAAGGACAAGTTGGTCTCACCAAAATCAGCATCGGCTTGGTGCGTGAAAATCTAAATAAAATCAGGCGGCAAAATTACGTAAAAACTCAGCATCGCTGGAAAAAATTTCGTAAGTCATGCAAATAGGCCATCCATTTTCCTAGTGCGAATTTTCCCTGAAAGTAAGAATTCCGTTGCAGTTCAGCACCATCGACATTGCCAATCGACAACGACGTGGGTAATCTGGTGAACGAATAGTATTTGGATAACACGTTTCCCGTCGAATGAAAAATGCCGCTAGGCGGACGTTTTTCTTATGCTTAAACATGTCCAGACAGTGCAATGAAAATCTACCGGCATATATCCGTATCGATGGACTCCAGCGTGCTCCGTGCAGTGCAAAACTGCCTATTCATCTTGCTCATGTTGAATTGCACACTTTCTTTTGCGTTCGACACGCCTTTGGATCTCAGGAAAATCTACTCTGAAACGGTCACTCCAAAACTGGAAGTTCCCACAGATGAAGTACAACACTACTCTAAACTTCTTTCCGAGGCGCTGCAAAATGCAGGATTGACCCCACTCACACCGCAATTCGTCTTGCTGGTAGACAGAAATCCCAATGTGCAAGCGGGAATATTATTCTGGATCGATGAAAATGGTACCGGCCAACTCATCGGCAGCTCCCCGGTTTCTACAGGA
>JAGWUK010000646.1 GCA_028868455.1 Burkholderiales bacterium
CATATACCCCAACAAAATCACAGGTAAAAATACAAAGTAGAGCGGTGGCAAGGCTTGCAGCTTGAAGTAGTCTGCAAATGGCCCCATCGGTAAGAAAATACCTACCGTCATGATAATACCAGTCATCACCATAAGAGGCATTGCAGCGCGACTCTGGATGAACGGAATTTTAGGGGTGCGTATCATATGCACAATCAGGGTCTGCGTCAGCAAGCCAACAACGAACCAACCGGATTGGAACAGAGTCTGTCCGGCGACCGTGTTCGCATGGAAAACGAACCACATCATCAGATAGGTAGATATGTCAAAAATCGAACTTATCGGTCCGAAAAACACCATAAACCGCCCAACATCTCCGGGTTGCCAGCGCTGCGGTTTTTTCAGTAATTCTTCGTCAACGTTATCGAAGGGGATAGCAATTTGCGAGATATCGTAGAGCAGGTTCTGCGTCAGCAGTTGCATTGGCAGCATTGGTAAAAACGGGATGAAAGCACTCGCCACTAAAACAGAGAAGACGTTGCCGAAGTTCGAGCTAGCAGTCATCTTGATATATTTAAGCATGTTGGCAAAGGTACGACGACCTTCTAACACACCTTCCTCAAGCACCATCAGACTCTTCTCCAACAAAATAATGTCGGCGGCTTCCTTGGCAATATCTACTGCAGTGTCCACGGAAATTCCAATGTCCGCCGCCCGCAACGCAGGAGCATCATTGATGCCATCTCCCATGAAACCAACCACATGACCATTACTTTTTAATAGCCTTACAATCCGTTCTTTATGCGACGGCGTGAGTTTGGCGAAAACATTGGTTGCCTCTACTGCTTTGGAAAGTACGTCGTCAGTCATGCACTCAATGTCAGCACCCAATAATACGCCATCCATTGGCAAGCCAACCTCACGACAAATCTTGGCGGTAACACGTTCGTTATCGCCAGTCAGTACCTTTACTGTGACGCCATGCTCGGCCAGTGCTTTGAGCGCAGGTGCAGTCGATTCCTTCGGCGGATCAAGAAAAGCAACATATCCGATCAACGTCATTTCACGCTCGTCCGCCTGCGCATAAACCTCTTTTCTTGGCGGTAATTCTTTAGCGGCAACGGCTACAACACGCAAACCTTCCTCATTCAAATCCGCCGTTATGATGCGAATGCGTTCCAGCAATTCCGGCGTGAGCATTTCAATCGACTCACCGTGCTGCACTTGGGTGCAAACTGACAGAATCTCCTCAACAGCACCCTTGCAGATCAGTTCATGGTGATCCTCTCGCTCCGAAACGACGACAGACATGCGGCGACGGTTGAAATCAAATGGTATTTCATCGACCTTGCGATAGTTGGCCGCCGGATTGAGTTCCTTATGGACATCCACATGTTCAAGCACCGCCACGTCAAGCAGATTTTTCAGCCCCGTCTGGTAATAACTGTTAAGGTAGGCCATTTCCAGCACATCGTCGGATTCCTTGCCCCATACATCGGTGTGGCGCGCCAGGAAAATCTTATCCTGTGTCAGTGTACCGGTCTTGTCTGTGCACAGTACATCCATTGCACCAAAGTTCTGGATCGCATCCAAACGTTTGACAATCACTTTCTTTCGCGACAGAAACACCGCGCCTTTAGCCAGCGTCGAAGTAACGATCATTGGCAGCATTTCTGGAGTAAGTCCCACAGCAACGGATAACGCGAATATTAACGCCTCCATCCAGTCGCCTTTGGTAAAACCATTGATAAACAACACCAAGGGAGCCATCACGAACATAAAACGAATCAATAGCCAACTCACCTTGTTCACACCCGACTGAAACGCCGTCGGCGTGCGATCAGCAGCCGTCACACGCGTAGCCAAAGCCCCGAAATAAGTGTGATTTCCAGTTGAAATCACTAATGCGGTAGCTGACCCGGATACAACATTTGTACCCATGAAAAGAATATTATCGAGTTCAAGCGGGCTGATAGCGTTGGTGTCACGCAACTCGGCAAACTTTTCCACAGGCATTGATTCGCCCGTCATCGCAGCTTGGGCAACAAATAAATCTTTGGCCGTCAGCAAGCGGCAATCCGCCGGAATCATGTCGCCCGCCGAAAGCACGATCACATCGCCCGGAACCAATTGTTTAATTGGCTCCTCAACCCGATGCGCAGGCTTACGATGTAACGCAACCGCGAAATACTTTTGCGCATCTTCAGCTGCATCTTCGGAAGGATCGCGCCGCATGACTGTGGCGGTATTGCTCACCATCGCCTTCAGCGCATCAGCTGCTTTGTTTGATTTATATTCTTGCCAAAAACGCAACAATGTCGAGAGCACAACCATCGTCCCTATAACGACAGTGGCCTTCATATCTTTCGTGAGATAGGAAATGGCGGCTAAA
>JAGWUK010000647.1 GCA_028868455.1 Burkholderiales bacterium
ATGAACGGGAAACATGACGCATCAGGACATAAACGCTCCCCCCTTCCCATATGAAAATTCCGCCGCATCCGTCCAGAGCGAGACGGATGCGGCGGAACAGGATAGCAATCCGGGCAGCTTAAGACGACTGCCAGGAATGCGATGCAGCTGGTTTAAATGATGCGCAGCGAATAATCGACCGCCTTGATATCCTTGGTCAGGCTACCGATAGAAATACGATCAACACCGGTTTCAGCAATGGCTCTTACCGAACTTTGATCGACACCGCCAGAGGCCTCCAGCAAAGCGCGGCCAGCATTGAGTTCAACCGCTTCACGCATCATCGCTGTGCTGAAATTATCCAGCAAAATCGATTTCGCCCCGGCGTGCAAAGCGGCTTGCAATTCTGCAATCGATTCGACTTCGATCTGTATGCTGACGCCGGCATTCAAAGCCAGTGCCTGTTGCATCGCCGGTGCGATTCCGCCAGCGGCAGCAATATGATTCTCTTTGATCAGGATGCCATCGTATAAAGCGAGCCGCTGGTTTTGTCCACCGCCGACACGCACCGCGTATTTTTGTGCCAGACGCAGGCCTGGCAGTGTTTTGCGCGTATCGAGGATGGCGGCCTTGGTGCCGGCAATTATGGCGACATAGTTATTGGTCGCACTCGCGACTGCCGACAAAAGCTGCAGAAAATTCAGCGCTGAACGCTCGGCAGTCAGCAAGGCACGCGCGGGCGCTTCAATTTTGCAGACCACAGAATTCGCGCGCATCGCTGCGCCTTCGGCATATTGCCAGTCGACGTGAATACTGGCATCGCAGGCCGCCATGACCGCATCGAACCACGGCGCGCCGCATAACACAGCGTCTTCGCGCACAATCACCTGGGCTTTGACACGTTCATCCGCCGGAACCAGCAAACCGGTCAGATCGGCGCTGCCGATGTCTTCAGCCAGCGCGTCGCGGATAGTACGTTCAAACGCGCTGTGCAGATCAGCGTCGAAAGGAAAATGTTGATTGACTAAGTTACTGGACATAATAAGAAAGTTTAAATCCGGATAGACGGATGAATGTTAGGCAGGGCCAATGCCGGCAAACAGTTTGCCTTCTTTGGCGAGATCGCCCGATGGGCGTACATTGGCTTTTTTGGCTGCGGCGAAATCGAGCATACGGTCGATGCAGCGTTTGGCTTTTTCTGCAGTCGCGCGTTCGACGTGGATGGCATTGTCGCCGTGCTCCAGCACATGCAGCAGATTGCGCAAGCCGTTCATCGCCATCCACGGGCAATGCGCGCAGCTCTTGCAGGTGGCGCTGTTGCCCGCCGTTGGCGCCACGATGAAGCGTTTGCCGGGTGCAGCCATCTGCATTTTGTGCAGAATGCCGTTGTCGGTGGCGACAATAAATTCTTCGGCATCCAGGGTTTGTGCCGCATGGATCATTTGCGACGTCGAGCCGACCACATCGGCCAAGGCGACCACAGCGGCCGGCGATTCAGGATGCACCAGCACTTTTGCAAGCGGATGTTCGGCCTTGAGCACGTCAAGCTCTATGCCTTTAAATTCGTCATGCACCAGGCAGGAGCCCTGCCACAACAGCATATCGGCGCCAGTTTGTTTCTGGATGTAGCTGCCGAGGTGCTTGTCCGGAGCCCACAGGATTTTTTTGCCTTGCGCATGCAGATGCGCGACGATGTCGAGACCAATGCTGGAAGTCACCATCCAGTCGGCGCGTGCTTTGACGGCGGCGCTGGTGTTCGCATACACAACCACAGTACGGTCTGGGTGAGCATCGCAAAAAGCGGCAAATTCATCTGCCGGACAACCGAGGTCGAGCGAGCAGGTCGCGTCGAGATCCGGCATCAGGATGGTTTTTTCGGGGCTCAGGATTTTAGCGGTTTCGCCCATGAATTTGACGCCGGCGACGATCAGCGTCTGGGCCGGATGATCGCGCCCGAAGCGCGCCATTTCCAGCGAATCGGATACGCAGCCGCCAGTCTCTTCGGCCAGATCCTGCAAGTCAGCATCGACATAATAATGTGCGACGAGCACGGCCTGCTTTTCTTTGAGCAAGCTGCGGATACGTGCTTTCAAGGCGATTTTTTCTTGCGCATCCGGCATATCCGGCACGCGCGCCCAGGCCGAAGCGACGCAACTGGTGCCCGCATCCATTTGCGGACGTTCAAATTCGATAACTTTGCTTGTTTCCATTTTCACTCAACAACAAAAGGAATGCCGCCCTCGCTAATGCAGCATTTATACACATACTAGACAGGAGTATATTTTCATGCCGCTTTCAATGCGCGCGCAATAGGCCGTTTTTTTGGCATACTCCCCCTTCTCTGCACTTTAACAAAGTCCCTGAACAAACGCCG
>JAGWUK010000648.1 GCA_028868455.1 Burkholderiales bacterium
TACGACATTTTCATGAAAACAATCGCTGTCATACCGGCCCGCATGGGGTCATCGCGTTTCCCGGGCAAACCCATCGCAAAAATCCTCGGACGCTCGATGATCGAACATATTTATAAACGCGTAGCGATGAGCAAATCGCTCGATGCCACTTATATCGCCACGTGCGACGAAGAAATCCGCCAAGTCGCGGAAGGTTTCGGCGCGCAAGTCATCATGACATCCGATATACACGAACGCGCCAGCGATCGCGTCGCGGAAGCGGTTGTTTACCTAGATGCCGATCTGATCGTCATGGTGCAAGGCGATGAGCCGATGACACACCCCGATATGATCGATACTGCCGTAGCGCCTTTTAAAGATGATCCGAAACTGGGCTGCGTCAACCTGGTGCGCAAAATTGACCATGAAGCCGATTACCTCGACGCCAATACCATCAAGGTCGTCATGAATCGGCACAACGATGCGCTTTATATGTCGCGCCGCCCGATTCCGGCAATGGCCAAAACCGGTTTCGCCAATACAGCCGCTTACAAGCAAGTCTGCATCATTCCTTTTCGCCGCAGTACCTTGTATCAATACACACAATTGACACCGACACCGCTGGAACAGCTTGAATCCATCGACATGCTGCGTCTGCTCGAACACGGCATGCAAGTCAAGATGGTGCCTACCGAATTCAATACCCAGGCGGTGGACACTCCGGAGGATCTGGCGCGCGTCGAGAAACTGATGGCAGCAGATCCGCTGCTATCCCAATACTAGGAACGATCATGCCATTAAAATCAAGATTGAGCCGTTCCGAATTGACCATCGGTTCGTGGGTCACGCTGGGGCATCCGTCGATTGCCGAAATCATGGCATCCGCAGGATTCGATTGGCTGGTGCTGGATATGGAACACAGCGTGCTGGAGCTCAGCGAAGTGCAAGCCATCATCCAGGTGCTGGATGCCAAGCAATGTCCGGCCATCGTGCGCCTGACCTCGAATCATCCCGATCAGATCAAACGCGTCATGGACGCCGGCGCGACCGGTGTCATGGTACCGATGATCAAATCTGCCGCCGATGCCAAAGCAGCCGTGGATGGCGTGTATTACCCGCCGCGCGGGCAACGCGGCGTCGGTCTGGCGCGCGCGCAAGGTTATGGCGCAAGTTTCCAAGCTTACCGCCAATGGCTGGAAGAAAATGCCGTGATCGTCGTGATGATCGAACATGTCGACGCAGTCAAAGCCATTGACGAGATTCTGGCTGTCCCCGGCATCGATGCGTACATCATCGGCCCGTACGATTTATCCGGTTCGATGGGCCGTCCCGGCGATTTAAATCACCCGGATGTGCAGACAGCCATCGCGCAAGTGCTGGAAGCGGGCCGCCGCGCCGGTAAACCGGGTGGCATTCATGTCATCGAACCCGATCCGCAGGCATTGCAGCAACGCATCGCCACCGGCTTCAATTTCCTCGGCTACGCGCTGGATATCCGTATCCTGGATTCGATCTGCCGCACGCATTTACACAGCATTCGCGCAACCCTGAAAACATCATGAACTCATTCGTCATTTCCACTTCGTCGTTCGATACCGGCAGCAATCCGGCCATACAGCGCCTGCTGCAGCAAGGTTTTCAGATCATCACCAATCCGCACAAACGCAAACTCACCGAAGATGAAATCATCGAATTGCTGAGCGGCGGCGCGACCGGCTTGATCGCCGGGATCGAACCGTTGACCGAACGCGTGTTTCAATCCGCGCCGAATCTGAAAGTCATTTCGCGCTGCGGCGCCGGAATGGACAGCGTCGATTTGGCAGCGGCGAAAAATCACGGCATTCAAGTGCTGAACACGCCGGAAGCGCCCGCGCAAGCCGTTGCGGAGCTGACGCTCGGTTATATCCTGAGCTTATTGCGGCAAATCGGCACGATCGACCGGGCGGTGCGCAACGGCGAATGGCCACGCGCGCAAGGCCGCCTGCTGGCGGCGCAAACCGTCGGCGTCATCGGCCTGGGACACATCGGCCGCCGCGTCGCGCGCTTATGCCAGGCGTTTGAGGCCACAGTGATCGCGCACGACCCGTTCGCTATGCAAGTACCCGATGGAGTGACATTAGTGCCATTGGAACAATTATTGGCAACCGCCGACATCATCACGCTGCACACACCCTACAGCGCGGATACGCATCATTTGCTGAATGCCAAGGCATTCACTGCGATGAAACCAGAGGCCATCGTCATCAACGCTGCACGCGGTGGATTGGTCGATGAAAACGCCCTCGCCGATGCGCTGAAATCCGGCAAAGTAAGCGCGGCGGCGCTCGATGTATTCGAGCAGGAACCCTATCAAGGCGCGCTGCTTGAATTCA
>JAGWUK010000649.1 GCA_028868455.1 Burkholderiales bacterium
ACACCGGATCAGGATGGTCGAATACATCATAGCGATGCATGGCAACTTCTCCGGTGACGCCGTCAGCAACTTCCTTGCCATCGTCATCGATCACGGCGACGCGGTGACCTGGATAAGGCCGGCCCATGCTGCCCGGTTTGGCTGGCCATTGTTGATTGCTGTTGCCGACGATGTAGTTCATCTCGGTTTGCCCGAACATTTCGTTAGGCGCGATACCGAGCGCAAGCTTGCACCAGTCAAACACGGTATCGCCGACGGCTTCGCCTGCGCTCATGATGGCACGCAGACGCAGTCGATAGGTGTCGCGTGGCGCCGGGTTGGCCTTCATCATCATTTTCAATGCCGTTGGAAACAGGAAGGTATTGGTGACCTTGTATTTCTCCATCAAATAGTAGGCGGTTTCAGCGGAAAACCGTCCCTGATACCCGACGATGGGCATGCCAAAATACAGGGTCGGCAGTAAGGCATCCATCAGACCGCCAGTCCAGGCCCAGTCGGCAGGCGACCAGAATACGTCGTTCTTTTGCGGAAACCAGTTTTGAGACGCAACAAAGCCGGTCAGGTTGCCGATGATGGCCGAATGCGGTATCAATGCGCCTTTCGGTGCGCCTGTCGTGCCGCTGGTGTAAATCAGCACCGCCGGGTCGCTGCAACGTGTTGATGCCGCGGCGTAATGCGCTGGCATGGAAGGGAGATACGTTTCCCACTCTATGCTGGGAGCAGCATCCGGACTGGTATGGCAATCAACAGTGATGATGGTTTTAAGGAGCGGGCATTGGGCGCGGATCTGTTCAAATGCTGCCAGTCCGCTCTGGTCCAGGATGATCGCGCTGGCTTCGCTATGTTGCAAACGGTATTCCAGCGCTTCCGGCCCGAACAGGAAAGACAGGGGCATGGCGATGACACCCATTTGCAGGCAAGCCATCATGGCAACGGCGGTTTCCGGACGCTGCGGCAGGATGCAGGCAACCACGTCGCCTCTTTGTATGCCTTCCTGCTGCAATAGATTGGATAACTGATTCGCCTGGCGGAAGAGTTCCGCGTAGCTGAGACGACTGGTGTTGCCTTCGTGGTCTTCGTACATGACGGCCACGCGCTTTTCATCCTTGGCCCAGCGATGGCAGCAGACTTCTGCTATGTTGAAATAATCGGGAACTTCCCAGCGGAAATCCTGATACAACTGCGGATAATGATCGGTTTGTCCGCCATCAGGCTGTCGGTTTTTTTTAGTGTGTTTTTTATCCGAATGGTGGGCAGAGTGTTGTTTGCTGTGTTTGCCGTGTTTTTGTTTGTGCTGCTGCTTCATTCTGTCTCCGCTATAATAATCGAACGGTCGTTCTATTGTGTCGTAACGTATGCCTGAACTGCCAGCCAGATTGTTTTGATGCTATTTGCGTCCGCGTCATCCGGTGTCTGACTTGCCTGCCATCATGCTACTGCATATTGCGCTTGCTGGTTGTCTGACAGGTTTACTGGTGGGACTGCTGCGTAATTATTCTGGTCATGCCGTATTGGTGCTGATGTTGCCAATGCACTGATATGCCGGAAACAAACCTGACTAGACCGCATAGCAACACATTTTTCAGAAATTTTGCGTGAATTTTATTAATCCAATATTGAATCAGCCATGAAACCTTCCCGTTCCGATTCCCGTTCTGAATTTATTTCTATCCGTGGCTTGCAATACCATGTGCGTCATTGGGGCAAAGAGGATGCGCCAAAACTGGTGATGTTGCACGGCTGGATGGATGTGTCGGCGTCGTTTCAGTTTGTCGTCGATTGTTTGCAGCAAGATTGGCATGTCATCGCACCGGACTGGCGCGGATTCGGCCTGACTGATGCGCCGGGCGCCGATACATATTGGTTTCCTGATTACCTGGGTGACCTGGATGC
Source organism: Burkholderiales bacterium (assembly GCA_028868455.1). GTDB lineage: Bacteria > Pseudomonadota > Gammaproteobacteria > Burkholderiales > Burkholderiaceae_D > Undibacterium. Next base: position 1,894 of record JAGWUK010000649.1, read on the forward strand.
CTTGCTGCTGCATTTTTCGCCGGAGCATGCGGTGGACATGCTGGGGCATAGCATGGGGGCGAATGTCGCCGGTTTGTACGCTGGCGTGCGGCCTGAGCGCGTGCGCAAATTGGTGAATCTCGAAGGTTTTGGTATGCCTGTCACCTATCCGCATCAGGCGCCGGGGCGCTATCGTAAATGGCTGGACGAATTGCGCGAGCCGCCGGTGTTGCGTACCTATGCAACGCAGCAGGAAGTGGCGGGGAGATTGCAGAAAACCAATCCGCGCTTGTCGGACGAACGTGCGGCATTTTTATCTGCGCATTGGGCAAAGGAAAATGCCGAAGGACGCTGGGAAATTCTCGGTGATCCGGCGCACAAACAAACCAGCCCGCTGCTGTATCACGTGGAAGAAGTCATGGCCTGCTGGGAAAAAATCTCCGCGCCGGTGCTGTGGATGGAAGCTGACGATACCAA
>JAGWUK010000650.1 GCA_028868455.1 Burkholderiales bacterium
GGTGTGGTAGGGATTTTAAGACAGCTTCGTTGTGCAAAACGATGAAAGAGAGCGGCATGTCTGATCAGGAACGGGTATTCGATGCGACTGCTGCGCAAGCTTATTACGACCGATTCGGGAAGAAGCAAGACAGTCAGGGTTTCTATGAGGACCCCGCGCTTGATGATTTAGTGGCGCATGCGAGCTTCCATGAATCCCGACGTGTTTTCGAGTTTGGCTGTGGTACCGGCAAGTTTGCGGCACGGCTTTTTGATCAGCACCTGTCGCCCTCGGCGAGCTATTTCGGCTGCGACGTCAGCCCGATCATGGTTGGCCTCGCGAAGCAACGGTTAGCAATCTATGACGAACGGGCGCAAGTTGCTTTGTCCGATGGTGCCGTTCGATTTCCAGTGTCAGAAAAGTCCGTTGATCGTGTTGTTTCCAGCTATGTTCTGGATCTGCTGTCAGAGGCGGACATTCATTGTTTTTTTGCTGAGTCACGCCGCGTACTGATACCTGGCGGCAAAGTCTGTATCGCGAGTCTGACTAGAGGTCGCAGCGGGATGTCGCGCATCGTGTCTTCTCTATGGATGGCGGCATTTCATCTTAATCCCGCTCTCGTTGGTGGATGTCGTCCAATCCAGGTTGATGCCTTCGTGCATCCACAAGAGTGGCAGGTCGTGCACCAAAGGATCGTGGCTCCGTTCGGTGTGCCTTCGGAAATACGCATTCTCGAGTTGAAAGGCGCGCCCATCAACGGGCTCGAACCATAGAATTTTACAAGGAGTTCAAATTGATGCCACTGACAACAATCATCCTTCTGGTGCTGGCTCTGTATATGCTGCAAATCTTCCTGCAGGAAACATCGCGCTTCGGCTTCGACCTTTGGGGAATCGTGGGTAACAGAGATAAATTGCCTGAATTGTCCGTTGTCGCGGGCAGGCTGGATCGGGCAAAGAACAATATGTCGGAGTCGTTACCGATATTCCTCACTCTTGCGCTGCTCGCGCTGATCAAGGGCGGCGACACCAGTGCGGTCGCCCATGCGGCATTGTTGTTCCTGATTGCGCGCGTCGTTTATGTCCCGGCCTATGTGAGTGGTATCACCATGTTGCGATCATTTGTGTGGTTGGTGGCTGTTGTCAGCCTCGTAATGATGGCGCTGCCCCTGATTTAAGTTCTGCGCCAACTGGCTGCTTCGTATGGTGGTTTAAATCGCTAACGCTGACGCATAATGCAGGACGGCCGACGTCTGTTGTCCGTAATATTTCATGACGGTTTATGCCGTTCAATTATGTTCATATAAAAAAGGAGACATCAATGCCAAAATTACTTTCTCTCGTTGTTTGCATGGCAGTGTTAACCTGGCTCACGGTGCTGGTGGCAAGTCTGATACGGGCGGGAGCATGGACGCCGAAAGGACTGATGCTGGCTTTTGGCAATCGCAGCAATATGCCTGAAGCCACGCCGCTGGCAGGGCGGGCGGAACGGACTGCAAAAAATACGCTGGAGAATTTTGTACTGTTTGCGGCACTGGCTTTGGTGGCTCACGCAGCGGGTGCGACAAATGCACGCGTTACCTTGGGAGCAGAAGTGTTTTTCTGGGCACGGCTGGTTTTTATTCCGGTTTATCTGATAGGCATTCCATTTGTCCGCACTGGTGTCTGGTGCGTCAGCATCGTGGGGCTGGGGATGATGATCGCTGGAATGTATTAGTCGTTCCTGCCACGGCTGCTGACTTGGGCAGTGCCGTGTTATGTACGCCGGACGGATAATTTTCTAAAGTATTTTTTCGGCGGTTCTGCGTTTCCTGCGCGGACCACCCGTTTTAGTTGCGCACCAGCGGCAATCCAAAATTAAAGGCGCTGCCCATGCCGGGCTGACTGGTGACCTGGATGCTGGATTCATGCAACTCCAGCAGGCGCCGGACGATGGCGAGGCCCAGTCCAAGATGCACCATATTGTCGTTGCCATGATTTTTACCGCGGAAGTTGGGTTCAAAAATACGTTCCAATTCTTCGCTGGCGATGCCGCTGCCGGTATCTCTGACGGTAATCAGCAAAATTGCGTTATCGCGCGAACGTGAAAGTTCTATGCTGATGGTGCCACCGCGCGGCGTGTGCCGCAGAGAGTTGTCGATGAGATTGGTCAGTACCCTTTCCAGCTTGCCGATGTCGGCGTTGATCATCAGCGACGCATCTTGCGGCGTCACTTGCAAATGCACATCTTGTTCGCGTGCGCGTAAGGCGAATTTGCTGAGGACATCTTGCGCCAGTTCGGCAATGGCAATCGGTTCGGGGCGCAGGGTTTCTACGCCGCCTTCCAGACGTGCCAGTTCTACCAACTGATCAACCAGTGTGCTGAGTTGC
>JAGWUK010000651.1 GCA_028868455.1 Burkholderiales bacterium
CACTGGCGCCATTACCAAGGTGCGCCATGATCACTTTTTGCGATGCTCGTGACGAATTTTGCATCAATTTTCCGGCAACATATCGGTATGACAATCCATGGAAACCATATCGACGAATGCCATTTTTGCGTATGACTTCTGGCAAGGCCAGCGTCGTTTCAACTTCCGGCATTTCAGCGTGAAATCCTGTATCGAAACAGGCAATCTGAGGAACCTGTGGATAAGCGCGGCGGAATGCCTCCACGCCTTTCAGATTATGTGGTTGGTGCAAGGGAGCCAAAGAATCCAGTGTATGCAAATAGCGAAGTGCGTTTTCGTCAACGACAACCGATGCAGAATATACATCGCCACCATGCACAATCCTATGCGCAACTGCGATGACATTCATCCCATCGCTATGTTCCTGCAAAAGCGAGCGTAGACGCACTAAAGACTGATCGAATTTTTCTTCATCACTGAGATGGGCATTTTGCAGTGAAAATTGCTGATTAAATTGATCGGATTTAAAACAAATTTGCGTATCGCCGCCAGGCTCCAGACCTTCAACGAAACCGGAGAGGATTGCCGGATCAACCTGCCTCTCCACGACCGGATATAAAGCAAACTTAATCGTTGATGAGCCCGAGTTGACCGAAAGGATGACATCTGTATTCTTGGAACCGGGTTTCATGGCGCCATCGTCCTGTATTGGTGCGCCATTAGTTTCACCAGTGCCGCGGAGGCCACCCGCGATGCGGCGCCATCAGCCCGACTCGTTAAAGCTATTGGTACCCGCGCACCAATCACAATACCGCAGCTCGACGCGCCAGCCAGGTATTCGAGTTGTTTTGCCAGCATATTGCCAGATTCAAGATCCGGCACCAGCAGAATATCCGCATGCCCGGCAACAGTGGATTCTATTCCTTTAATGCGCGCGGCATCGGCTGAAATTGCATTATCAAATGCCAGTGGTCCGTCAACGATGGCGCCGGTGATTTGCTGACGCTGCGCCATTTTGCATAAAGCGGCGGCATCAATTGTTGAAGCAATTTTTGGCGTCACTGTTTCCACGGCCGATAAGACAGCTACCTTTGGCAAAGCGATACCTAAAGCCTGAGCAAGGCTAACGGCATTTTGCAAAATATCGACCTTATCCAACAATGTCGGCGCGATATTCAACGCGGCATCTGTCAGCAACAATACTTTGTCATACATGGGAATATCGAATCGGAAAACGTGCGACAAGCGGTGCTTGGTTCGCAAGGCAAGGCAACCAACCACAGCATGCATTAATTCGTCGGTATGCAAACTGCCTTTCATCAGTGCCTCGACTTCCCCCGCGGCAGCCATTGCCACAGCCCGATCTGCCGCTGCATGACTGTGCGGGACGTCGACGATTTCAATTTGGCTAAGATCAAGTCCGCCATCTTGCGCAAGTTGCTCCAGTTTGGCTTTCGGTGCAATCAGCACGGGAATGATCAGTCCCTGCTTTCCGGCTTCTAATGCGCCTTGCAAAGAATCGATATCGCATGGATGAACTACTGCACATCGAACTGCCTCTAATTGTCTGACACTGTCCAGCATCGCTTCCTGGCGTTGCGCACCGTCGAACAATTTTAGCTCTGGCAAATGTGAGCGAGGACGAAGAACTTTTTCCGTCGGCGCGATCACCAAAGCAGAACCCAGAACAACCGGGGCATTATTCTGATTCACGATTTTGCAATCAAGCGTCACCCGCTTTTTTACATCGTCCTTGCCTGTTACCGTCGCCGTGATAGTCAGCGCGTCGCCAATGTGTACTGGTTTAACAAATTGCAGTTTTTGTTCCAGATAGATGGTTCCCGGGCCGGGCAACTCTGTTCCCAATAATTTGGAGATCAAAGCCCCGCCCCACATTCCATGCGCAATGACACCATGAAAAAGTGTGCTTGCCGCATATTCAGCGTCCAGATGCGCTGGATTCACATCGCCAGACAATGCTGCAAACGCCTGGATATCGGCATTGCTGAGTGTCCTTACCTGACTTGCGCTTTGTCCTATCCTGATGTCATCGTAGACAACATTAGAAATCATTTCGCGCGTATCGGTGTTGCTGCCTGGTTGTTCGCTCATACTGATCACTCCTTAGTTGACGATGTGGTAGCCAGCGTCGATGTATAAAGTTTGTCCCGTCATGCCTGATGATGCATCGCTGACGAGAAAAGCTGCCAAATTGCCGATTTCATCCTGGCTAACAAGCCGACGCAACGGTGACTGTTTTTGCGCTTTATCCAGCAAAGCGTCGAACTCCTGCAATCCAGAAGCAGCACGCGTTGGTACCGGGCCAGGAGAGATCGCATGAACGCGCGTACCATTTGGCCCCAGTTC
>JAGWUK010000652.1 GCA_028868455.1 Burkholderiales bacterium
AGCGATATCGATGCGCTCAAAGTACAAGAAGACAAAGCGCAGCAAAGTTATCTGCAAGTCGCGCAAAAACTCAGCAAATCACGCAACAAGGTCGCACAGGAACTCGGCGCGGCAGTCACTGCCGCCATGCAAGACCTGAGTATGAGCGGCGGACGTTTTGCGATCGACTTACGCCCTTGTGAGCCAGCCGCATTTGGGCTGGAACAAACCGAATTCCTGGTGGCAGGCCATGCCGGTGTACAAGCCAGACCGCTCGCAAAAGTGGCTTCGGGCGGCGAGCTGGCACGTATTTCGCTGGCAATTTCCGTCATCACTTCTTGCGCCACGGCCACGCCAACGCTGATTTTTGACGAAGTCGACAGTGGCATCGGTGGTGGCGTGGCCGAAGTGGTTGGCCGTTTGCTCAAGCGCCTGGGACAAGACAGACAAGTGCTGTGCGTGACGCATTTGCCGCAGGTGGCCAGCCAGGCCAACCAGCATTTTCAGGTCAGCAAAAACCAGCACGCTGGTAAAACCGTGTCAGAAATTGAAGCGCTGGACAACAAACAACGTGTCGAAGAAATCGCCCGTATGCTGGGCGGCATCGAAATCACCGCCACGACCCGAAAACATGCCAGAGAATTGCTGGCATCCTGAATAGAGAAAATCAAAGTAATGCGCTTTTTCACCGAACCAGAACACTCGCACGGCAAAATCAGTAAAACCGCTGTTGTCCTGATCAATCTCGGCACGCCCGACGCGCCGACGACATCAGCAGTGCGGCGTTATCTCAAACAGTTTTTATGGGACAGACGCGTGGTGGAAGTGCCGCGGGCAATTTGGTGGTGCATTTTGCACGGCATCATCCTGCCGTTTCGCTCTTCACAGTCGGCGAAAAAGTATGCAGCAATCTGGACCAAGGATGGATCACCGCTCAAGGTGCATACGGAAAAACAGGCACTGCTGCTGAAAGGCTATCTTGGAGAGCGCGGGCACGAAGTACACGTCAGCTACGCCATGCGGTATGGCTCCCCTTCCATTCCTTCTGTTCTACAAAAACTCAAGGCAGAAGGGTATGAACGCTTGCTGATACTGAGCGCCTATCCGCAATATTCAGCGACAACCACCGCCTCGAATTTTGATGCCGTGTTCCAGTATTTTCAGCAGGTACGTAATGTGCCTGAATTGCGTCTGGTCAAAAATTATCACGATCATGACGCTTATATTCTGGCCTTAAAACAATCCGTGCTGGATCACTGGCAACACCATGGCCGCCCAGAAAAACTGGTCATGAGCTTTCATGGTTTGCCGAAAACTTTCTTGCTGCGCGGCGATCCTTATCATTGCGAATGCTATAAAACAGCACGTCTGCTGGCCGAGCAACTGGGGTTGAGCAAGGACGATTATGTCGTCACGTTTCAATCGCGCCTGGGTCGGGCCGAATGGCTGCAACCGTACACGGCACCGACGGTACAGCAATTGGCTAAAAGCGGTGTTAAACGCGTGGATATCATTTGCCCTGGTTTCATCGCTGATTGCCTCGAAACGCTGGAAGAAATTGCGATCGAAGTTCGCGCAACATTTTTGGAGGCTGGTGGCAAGGAATTCAATTACATCCCCTGTCTCAATGAGTCGCCTGCGTGGATGCGCGGCCTGGCTGAAATCGCGGAGCAGCATTTAATCGGCTGGCCGACCATGATGACTGCCAGTCTGCGGGAAGCACAAAAACAGCAGGCCCTGATCAGCCGCGCCGAATCCAAGCGCCTCGGCGCTGAACACTGATACAGCCGACACATGGCCAATACCTATTTTATCGGCGACATTCAGGGTTGCGCTGAGCAGTTGCAGCAACTGCTCAGCAAGATAGAGCAACAATCGCCGAACGCGCATTATCTGTTTGCCGGCGATCTGGTCAATCGCGGCCCCGGCTCACTGGAAACGCTGCGCCTGGTGCGCAGACTGCAGCAGACCGGTAAGGCGGAATCGGTGCTCGGCAATCACGATCTGCATTTGCTGGCCGTCGCTGCCGGCATTCGCCCGGCGCATCGTCACGACACGCTTGATGACATACTTTTCGCGCCAGACCGCGACGAACTGCTGCATTGGCTCAGGCAACGACCGCTCGCCATGGCCAAAGAAAATCATCTGCTGGTGCATGCCGGGCTATTTCCTTCCTGGTCGATGCAACAGACGCTGGCGCTGGCGCATGAAGTTGAAACCGGCTTGCGCAGTGATGACTGGATTGCCGTGTTACGCACCATGTACGGCAATCAGCCAAATCAATGGCATGACGATCTGCAAGGTGCAGACCGGCGTCGCTGCATCATTAACGCCTTGACGCGCATGCGCTTTTGCAGCGCTGA
>JAGWUK010000653.1 GCA_028868455.1 Burkholderiales bacterium
TCTGCGAATGATCCTTTTATCAGTAAAGGATTGCGATTGGTCATTGATGGCATTGATCCGATACGTCTGAAAGATATTCTCGATGTTGACATTTCGCTTTATGAAATGGAACAACGGCAAGCCGCAAAAATCTGGGATGCGGCGGGCGGCTATTCGCCAACGATTGGTATTCTGGGCGCTGTACTGGGATTAATTCATGTGATGGAAAATTTAAGCGATCCGGCTAAGTTGGGTGGCGGGATCGCCGTTGCATTTGTTGCGACCATCTATGGTGTTGGTATGGCAAATTTGTTATTTCTCCCAGTTGGCAATAAATTAAAAGAAATCATCGGCAGAGAAGTGACGCGAAGAGAAATGTTGACGGACATTTTTTTCAGCATTGCTCTGGGCGATAGTCCCCGAGTAGTCGAAGAGCGGCTCACCAATCATAAAAGCTAGGTCGGTATGGCGCGCAAAAAATATCACGAAGAGCCGGATAATCATGATCGTTGGCTGGTTTCATATGCCGACTTTATTACTTTGCTTTTTGCATTTTTTGTCGTGATGTATGCGATTTCCTCCCTGAATGAAGGGAAGTACAGGGTGCTCTCCAATTCGTTAACAGGGGCATTTGGCAAAGCAGTCGTCGTTCAGCCCAATAACACAGCAATAACGTATGAGCCTGTCATAAAACTCAAACCTTTGCCCATCATTAAACCTCGTGCAAACGAAGCTTTACGCAAAGAAAAAGAGCAAATGACGGACATGGCCAAGGACATTTTGACGGTGTTGGCACCGTTGGTGCGCGAAGGTAAGGTTCGGGTCACGCAAACCAGCAGAGGTGTAACGATTGAAATCAATGCAAGCCTGTTGTTTGCGCCTGGCGAGGCAAGTTTAAATGTAGATTCTGTGCAGGCTCTGACAGCAATCGCTTCAGTATTAAAAGCAGATAATCATGCTATTCAGGTCGAGGGGCATACTGACAATGTGCCGATTAAGAATTCTGTATTCCCTTCCAACTGGGAGTTGTCGGCTGTAAGGGCTAGTACAGTTGCCCGATTGCTGACGGAAAACGGCGTGGATGAAATGCGCGTTACTGCTGTTGGCCAGGGGGCAAAAATACCGGTCGGTTCGAATGATACCGTCGAGGGGCGCGCCAGAAACCGTCGTGTGTCCATCACAATACTGGCCGTGTTGCCAGATATGCCAGTGGAAATTCCGCTTACGGGCGAAGTGCCTCTACCAGAGAAAAAAGTCGATAAAAATTAATTTATGATAGATGTCCGGTTGTTTTACTGTGAGTAAATCAGCAGATTAGCGAACAACCACGCCTTTTCCTTGTGCTTTTTTGACCATTGATTGCCCATTGGGGCCATACAATGAGGCGCTTTGATTGTTTTGCTGGAGTACATTCAATGCGCCCTGATTTTGCGACAGGCGGCGATTGATTAGTAAGCCGTTAGTGCGGTTATCTTCTTTTGCCTGGCTGGAAATGCCAAGCAGATTTTCCCATTGCGCAGAGATTTCACGGGCATCGACTGCCTGCAGATAAGCACGCATGCCCTCAGCATCGGCTTTGAAGCCCAGATCAGCTAAAACTGATTGTCTTTTCTTTTCAAGATCTGAAATTTTACTGATCAATTGCCCTTTGTTGAGCGTATGTTCACTCAGTAAATTAATGTCGCTATTCACAAGCACAGTTTGCTCGTCTTTGAGTAATGCAGCCAGCGTAGTCATGGCTGCTATTTCTTCATTGAGACATTGCCGGATTGCGGCAATACTGTTACTTGCTTGATTCATATTAGCGTTTTCTTGCGTTTAGTAAGTCTTTGACAGTCTCAAGCAATCCGTCGGCGACTTTTTCAGAATTGACCTGAAAACGTCCCTCGGAGATTGCCAACTTGATTTCTTCCACTTTCTTCGCTGCAAATACGGAGCTGCCAGCTTGTGTGCCTTGCAGCGCTTGCAGTTGCGTCGAAAGAGACGAAATTTGTACATTATGCGACGGCGTCGCTACCGACGCAGCCTTGTTATCCGCCGATTTCTCGATCCTGACCGGCTGGGGGCTTGCTGGTAGCCCGGCGGCCTTATTTAATGCGTCATCAATTTTCACAGCGATACCCTCTATGGTGGGACTTTTATACATCTACAGTCCGGTTATCGGCTGAGTAATTTTAAACTTTAACCATACGAGCAAAAATGTTGCGAGGATAAAATAATTCCAGAGGTTATGATGATTTAAAATTAATGAAAAACGTTATCTCATCCTTACAGAAAGCGAGGCAATGGTTATTAGATATATTGGCCACCCTCGTACCGCCACAGGGATAGTTGTTGAAAACCAGCTAATAACTAATTTC
>JAGWUK010000654.1 GCA_028868455.1 Burkholderiales bacterium
CTTGCCAGCTTTGTCTTTGATTTTTTCTACAGAAACCGTGCTGCATCCGGTCAACAACATGCCTGCCATCATGGCAAGTGTGACTACCACACGATTAAGCTGAGTCAGATTGATTAATTGTGTCATTTTTTTTGTTCCGAACTGTCTGCCGCTTTACTGAATAAAAACTGACTGATCAGATTCTCCAGCACCACAGCAGATTGTGTCATTTTGATTCTGTCGCCGGCGACCAGATTATTCGTATCACCGCCTGCTTCCAGTCCTATATATTGTTCACCCAGCAATCCGGCTGTCAGAATTTTGGCCGAAGTGTCCTTTGGGAATTTGTACCGCGTGTCGAGTTGCAAAATCACGGTCGCCTGAAAAGTTTTGTCGTCAAATCTGATCTCGCTGACGCGCCCGACCACGACACCTGCACTCTTGACTGCGGCGCGCGGTTTCAGTCCACCAATGTTGTCGAACCGGGTTACGACTTCATACGTTTTATCCAGCGAAAACGAACTCAGATTCCCGGCCTTGAGTGCCAAAAACAACAATGCTGCAGCACCCAGCAACACAAATAACCCCACCCAGAAATCAAACGATTTTTTTTGCATATCCATTCCCCGCACTTTGCCTAAACTCCACCATAAACAGGGGGAGTATCTGCAAAACAATTTAATTCGCGCTTATTTGGCGGCGCACATACGCCATTTTTAATCGATACTACCCGGCAGTATCCAGATAAAGCTATTGGAACATCCAGGCAGTCAACAAGAAGTCCAGCCATAACACCAGCAAGGACGACACTACCACGGTGCGTGTCGTTGCGCGCGCTACCCCTTCCGGCGTAGGTTGCGCTTCATAGCCCTGAAACAGCGCGACAAACGTGACGGCAAAACCGAACACGATGCTCTTGATCACGCCATTACCGATGTCTTGCCAGACATCAACGCCAGCCTGCATTTGCGACCAGAACGCGCCGTTATCTACACCGATCAGCTTTACCCCAACCACATAGCCACCAATAATGCCCATCGCATTGAAAATCGCTGTCAGGATCGGCAACGCCACTAACCCTGCCAGAAATCGGGGAGCCAATACGCGCTGGATAGGATTGACGGCCATCATTTCCATCGCGGTCAGCTGCTCACCAGCTTTCATCAAACCAATTTCTGCCGTCAGTGAAGTGCCTGCGCGTCCGGCAAATAATAATGCGGTCACCACTGGCCCCAATTCCCGCGTCAGCGACAAAGCCACCAAGAGCCCGAGTGCTTCTTCGGAGCCATAACGATTCAGCGTGTAATAGCCCTGATACCCCAGAACAAATCCAACAAACAAGCCAGAAACGGCGATGATGACCAGTGAATAATTACCGATAAAATGGATCTGGTCTGTCACCAGTCGCGGCCTGCGCCACAGACCGACAGAATTAAAAATAATGGAAAAAAAACAGCGGGCAGCATAACCAAGGTCACTCGCTTTTTCCCGTGCATATCGGCCAACGCGTTCGACTATCATGGCCGCACCTCCAACGCCAGATCTTCCTGCAACGACTTACCTGGATAATGAAACGGCACCGGCCCATCCGCCTCGGCATGGACAAATTGCTTAACGTATGGATCTTCGGACGCCTGCATTTGCGCTGGTGTGCCGTGTGCGACGATTTTGCCCTGCGACAGGAAATATACATAGTCGGCGATCGCAAACGACTCGTTGACGTCATGCGATACCAGTATGGATGTAGACCCTAAAGCATCGTTCAAGTTCCTGATCAGATTTGCTGTCACGCCCATCGAAATCGGATCTAACCCGGCGAAGGGTTCATCATACATAATCAATTCCGGATCCAACGCTATCGCCCTAGCCAGCGCGACGCGCCGCGCCATGCCACCCGATATTTCGGCAGGCATCAAACCAGCGGCGTTACGCAATCCTACCGCCTGCAATTTCAGCATGACCAGATCACGAATCATGGACTCCGACAAGCGCGTGTGTTCTCGCATCGGAAACGCAACATTGTCGAATACGCTCAAATCGGTAAACAATGCGCCGAGCTGAAACAACATGCCCATTTTTCTGCGCAATGCGTACAGCCCCTGAGTATCGAGATTCTGGATTTCCTGACCATCAATGCAGATACTGCCGCTTTGCGGTCGTATCTGTCCGCCAATCAGACGCAATATGGTGGTCTTGCCGGAGCCAGAGCCGCCCATGACAGCAATCACTTTACCGCGCGGAAAATCCATATGGAGTCCAGACAGAATAGTCCGGTCTCCATATCCGAATTGAATATCGCGAATTTCTACAAGATTTGACACGTCGCTGAAGAATGTTTTGCAAAGGCTAGATTGTAAT
>JAGWUK010000655.1 GCA_028868455.1 Burkholderiales bacterium
CGTCTCGTCGGGAGTGATATTGACGCTATCCAGATTGCCGTCGTAATCCAGATCTGTCGTTCCAATTAAAGTGAAATCATGCTCAAAAGGTATAGCGAATACGATACGTCCATCGACATGCTGGAAAATATAGGCAAACGGGTGCTCAAACAGCCGGCGCACCACGATATGACTGCCTTTAATCAAGCGCAGTGTTTTTCGGCTCGGCTGTTGCAAGAGCTGATGCACAACATCCATGACCCAGGGGCCTGCTGCATTGACCAGACTGCGCGCTTGCACCTGAATGACAGTACCATCGTTTTTCCTCAGTTCCGCATGCCAGCTATCTGCTTCGCGGTGCACAGCAACACAGCGAGTGCGTGTCAGCACAGTCGCCCCTTTTTCAGCAGCATCCATCGCATTCAGAACGACTAACCGGGCATCATTCACCCATCCATCCGAATACATGAAAGCGCGTTGAAATTGCGATTTCAAGCCTTGCCCGCTCACGTGTTGTCGCAATTTTATGCTGGCAGATCCCGGCAACAATTCACGCCGCGCCAGATGGTCGTACAGAAACAAACCTGCGCGTATCATCCACGCCGGGCGCTGCCCACGGGTGTACGGCATGACAAAACGCAATGGATGGATAATATGCGGCGCGGTTCGCAACAGCACTTCACGTTCTATCAGCGCCTTTCTGACCAGGCCAAATTCGTAAAATTCCAGATAGCGCAAACCACCGTGTATCAGCTTGGTCGAGGCCGATGATGTATGCGCGGCCAGATCGTCTTTCTCACACAACAAGACTTTCAATCCGCGCCCGGCGGCATCTCTGGCGATGCCGCTGCCATTAATACCGCCGCCAATGACCAGAACATCAACAACATACTCTGTCATTGTCCGGTTTCTTTGTGTGAATGTGACATGGATATCGCCCCCTGCCAGCGCATTTTTTTGACCATGTCAGTGACTGAGAGTATTTTTCATCCAGCCTATACCGTGCGCGTGCAAACTCTGAATATAGAGCCGGTCTGCTGTTTCAGTCACGCCTGTCGTTTCGGGATAATGTCCGGTTGGGTCTTGTAAATCCATCAGGACTTTTCCCTGTTCATTGAACGCCATCACATGACCATATGCAGGAGGTACTGGCCACAGTGACCGGGGTAAACGTAGCGTCAGACTACGTAACCACGGTTCTTGTGCCATGCTGTCAATCGCTGCACCACGGGGCTTGGCCAAGCCTAACCATATCCGCCCATCGCGTCCGCGCATCAGATTGTCGGGATACCCAGGCAAGTCTCTTAAGATCAGTGAAGCGAGTTTTTTATCTGGACGATGTTTCAGATTCAATTGTCGCGCAGTCACGTCAATTTTCCAGACGCGGTATTCCCCGGTTTCGTTGACAAAAAGATGCTGCTGATCCGCGCTCAGTGCAATGCCATTGGCAAAACACAATCCATCAGCAATCACCGTTGTCATCCTGGTCGACGGGTCATATTCCAAAACACGTCCTGTCGAAGAATGCTCCAGTATGTCCAGGATGCTGGCTTGAAACGTTCCCCCCGATTCTTTGGCACCGAAACGCTGTGACGCATCGGTAAAATACATTTTGCCATTTTTGCCAACAACGACCCCATCGGCGTAACGTATCGGCGTGTTATCAACGCTCGAAGTCAATACCCGGATTTGCTTATCTTTGTCGATCAACAGCAAACCGCGGAATGCGTCAGCGGCAATCAGATTTCCCGATGCGTCAAAATCAAACCCTAATACCCGGCCGCCAGTATTCACCCAGATTTCCCGTTGGCGACCATCCGGTTCCATGCGCAAAATATCGCCGGAGGCAACCGCCGCATACAGTTTTCCATCAGGGCCAAGAGCGATATGCTCAGGGCCAATCTCATCGCCTATCGAGATCATTTGCAGAGAAGCCAGCTTGGAATTGCGCGCGTGCGGTGGAGCGTACCCGCTAAACGGCGTAGACTGCCATGCCACGGGATTGATGGGTACGGGTGCGAGAAACAGGTAGGCCGCCAGCAAGACAAGTGAAATCGCGACAACCAATAAAATGCGTATCAGCCATTTCTTCAACAAGCTATTCTCCCGGTAATTGGACATGTGATCCGAACGACAACAAATTACCATACATTGTTAGCCATGTCGGAAAATTGCTACGAGAAAGTGTCTTAGTGAAAACCGCAGCGCATAGCGTACAACGAGTAGGTACAACGTCGATTTGGCAATTTCGCGCATGTCTTCATCTTTGGAGATGCGCAGTGCGCGATACCGGTCACTTGTTTTGCGCCAATTTTTGGCAATCAGGATAAAACGCTGAAGAATTAATGTACAA
>JAGWUK010000656.1 GCA_028868455.1 Burkholderiales bacterium
ATCGAGACAATCGTCAAGACCAATCCCAATGTCGCTACCTATTCCCGGCGTACCGGCGCCGGATTCGGCGGCGGCCTGGTAGAGACGCATCAAGGGGATATCTTCATCCGCCTGAAATCCGGTAAGCGCGAGCCGGCGGATACGGTGATGGATCAGATTCGCCAGCGCATCGATCATGACGTGCCTGGCATCCGTGTCGAGATGGCGCAATTGATGGAGGACGTGATCGGTGATTTGACGACCGTACCGCAACCAGTCCAGATCAAGATTTTCTCGGACGATCCGAAGGTGCTGGATACTTCCGCGAAAAACGTCGCCGCAGCGCTGCGTAAGATCTCAGGTATCGTTGACGTGAAAGATGGCATCAATCCCACAGGGGACGCGATGGAAGTCCGGGTGCAGCCGGAACGCGCAGCGCTCGAAGGCATGGATCCCGACACCGTAGCACGCATGGTATCCGATATGCTTGCCGGTAATGTGGCGACCCAAATTCATCAGGGGCCGAAGATGGTTGGTGTGCGGATCTGGACGCCGGCTTCACTGCGAGCGACAGATACCAGCTTAGGTGAATTACAGCTACGCGCCCCCGACGGGCATTTATTTCCCCTGAAACGTGTTGCGCAACTTGTGCCGGTCAGCGGCGAACCGCAAATCGAGCGGGAAAACCTCAAACGCATGGTGTCGGTGACTGCACGCATTAACGACCGCGATTTGGGCTCGACCATTGCCGAGATCAAGCAGATGCTGACGAGCCAACCATTACTGGTTCAAGATGCCTATTTTGAGTTAGGTGGCCTCTACCAGCAGCAGCAAATCGCGTTTCGCGGCCTGCTTGTGGTGTTTGCTGCCGCAGTGACCTTGGTATTTGCACTGCTGCTTTTCCTTTACGAACGTTTCCGGATCGCTTCCGCCGTGCTTGTCATGCCGCTCTTCGCAGCGGGAACGGTGTTCCTTGGCCTATGGGTCACGGGCATCGAATTGAATATTTCCGCCATGATGGGGATGACGATGATTGTCGGTATCGTCACCGAGGTCGCGATCTTCTATGTCTCTGAATATCAGGCATTGGTGCGCGATGAAGGAATGGATCCTCATGAGGCATTGGCAACTGCAGGCAGGAACCGGCTGCGTCCGATTGCGATGACGACCTTGGCTGCCATCCTGGCGTTGCTTCCTCTTGCACTTGGTGTGGGACAAGGGTCGGCCATGCAGCAACCGCTCGCCGTAGCGGTCATTACGGGGTTGGTGGTACAAATGCCGTTGGTGCTCGTCGCGTTACCGGTCCTGATTGGTTTGCTCATGCGAACCGCTGGACCACGCTCCAGGATCACGCAATAATAGGACGTTTCGATGGGAAAGCAGCAGAAAAACACGTGTAAATCGGTCGTTAATTGGGTGATGCAAAACAATGAGCAAGCTTGATCCGTATATTCATGCAGCCACACGTGACAATACCCGTCGCAGCTATCAATCGGCCATCCGGCATTTTGAGACGGAATGGGGTGGCTTCTTGCCGGCGACTGCTGATAGTGTCGCGCGCTACTTGGTGGATCATGCCGAGTCACTCGCGATCAACACTCTGAGACAGCGATTGGCCGCATTGGCCCAATGGCACATTGACCAGGGATTTCCAGACCCTACTAAAACGCCGGTTGTACGCAAAGTGTTCCGCGGTATTCAAGCGCTGCATCCAGCCCAAGAAAAGCGTGCCAGGCCACTGCAAATAACGCAATTGGAACAGGTGGTCAATTGGCTTGATCGGGAGATCACAGTCGGCCGCAGTGCGAGCGACTATCACGCTCAACTGCGCCGCACGCGCGATAAGGCATTGCTGCTATTGGGATTCTGGCGTGGTTTTCGCGGAGATGAGTTGACGCAACTGCAGATCGAATACGTGGAAGTCGTGCCGGGCGAAGGTATGACATGTTTTTTTCCAAAAACCAAAGGGGATCGGCAGCTTAAAGGAACAAGCTTCAAGGCACCGGCCTTGGCGCGATTATGTCCGGTGACGGCGTATATGGATTGGATTGCATTGGCCGGGCTTACCGCTGGTCCCGTGTTTCGATCAATCGATCGCTGGGACCACGTGGGCAGCGGTGGCCTGCATCCGAATAGCCTGGTGCCATTGTTGCGACGGCTCTTTGCCGACGCCGGCATTGCGTCGGCCGGACTCTACAGTGGCCATTCACTACGTCGTGGCTTTGCCAACTGGGCCACTGCTAACGGATGGGATCTGAAAATGTTGATGGAGTATGTCGGCTGGAAAAACGTCAATTCTGCCATGCGCTACGTCGAAAGCGTCGATCCGTTCAGCAAACACCGAATCGAAGCA
>JAGWUK010000657.1 GCA_028868455.1 Burkholderiales bacterium
TCAGCGGTCGCTATCGCCAATCTCCGCTGTTCCGTGCCGACGGTACGCCTATCGTCGAGGCAAGAATACTCAGCGCAGCAGAATTGCAGTCCCTGAAGCAGGCCGGATAATTCGGCCCAGTATTTTTCTTGCAGCGGTGTGAACGTTTCGTCCCCTTCGGCTGTCCAATTCGCGCTCAATCTGCAAATAAGATGCGTTCAGCTGCCCACGGGCGCATTACCTACCGCGAAGAGGAAGCGATGTCAGGTTCATGGAAAGGAATCCGTTTCATCCTCAGCAGTCTTTTGCTATCGCTGCTGACTTCATGTGCCACGTTACCAGTGCCGCTCAGCGATACCGAGCGACAGAGCATCATGACGGCGCATGGCAAGGCCGAATTGTTTGACGCGATGCTGGCAGAAAAAAATAATCAAAAAATCGACAGCATCCTCGTGCTGAAAGATGGACACACCGTTTTTGAACGCTATTTCAACGGATATAGCGCAACCGACAAACATGACTTGCGCTCGTCCACGAAGGCCATCACGGCACTGCTGATCGGCATTGCGATTGAGCACGGCAAGATTCGTGACGTCGATCAGTCAATCATGGATTTTTTCCCGGAACGCGCGGCCAGCAACCCGGAATTCAAAGCGATCCGTATCCGCGATTTACTCAGCATGCGTTCGGGACTGGATGCCAACGACTGGGACGCGAAATCGCCGGGGAACGAAGAAAACATGTACCGGGAAAAATCCTGGGTAGATTTTTTCTTTCGCCAGCCAGTCGTCGATGCGCCGGGCAAGGTTTTCCGTTATTCCACGGCAGGGGTAATCGTGCTCGGCGAAATTATCCATCGCGCCAGCGGCCAGACTTACGATGCCTTTGCCCGTCAATACCTGCTGCAGCCGCTCGGCATCTCTGATTTTGTTTTTGCAAAGACTCCCGCTGGCGAGATCGATTCAGGCGGACACCTGCGGCTCAGGCCACGGGATTTCGCCAAGATCGCATTGCTGATGCAAAACAAGGGCGTCTGGGAACGCCAACGCATCGTTCCAGAATCCTGGGTCGCCGCCTGCACCACACCGCACGTCGCCGTCACCCACGCCAAACCAACCGGTCCTTATATGGGATATCTGTGGTGGGAGTCGCCAGTCGTCAACGGCGAAGTACGCTCCTATCAGGCGCGCGGCAATGGCGGCCAGTTTCTGATTGTGGTGCCGGGCGAAAACCTGATCGGCGTGTTTACCGGTTCCGCATTTAACATGCCGCTGCAAATGCAACCGTTTTACCTGATGAAGAAATACATCATTCCAGCCTGGAAGCCCTGACGCCACATGCCAGTGACAAGGCATCCTCTGCCTGTGATTGTCACCGATACTGACATGCCTGCCGCAAACTGACAAAAGTAGGCTGAGCAACGGGAAAACTGAAGCGTGGCGATTCCAATGCCACGATCAGGACGGACGATGTCGTTTTTCTGGCGCGATTGTTATAAGCAACCACATGCACCGTAGACGTCGCTGCCGGGCGGCGCATTTCAGTCTATGGTGCACGCGTTTCCCGATCTAATGCGCCATCATGCGCGCCACAACAATTTCGACGATCAGTTTTTCTGCTTCGACGAAATCCTGTTCGTTTAAAGGCGCATGTCCCAATACCAGACTCATCTGCGTAGAAAAATCGGCATACGATTGCGTCATCGCCCAGATTGCGAACATCAGGTGCGTGGTGTTGATCGGGGCGATTTTTCCTTGCGCGATCCAGCTTTCAAAAACGGCGATATCCTTTTGCAGCAGGGGCACCACTTTGTCGCGGATGCTGTTGCCGTAGATCGGTGCGCCGCTGATGACTTCCATCGCATAGACGCGCGAGGCCTGTGGATGCTCGCGTGAAAAACGCAGCTTGGCGTGGATGTAATTACGCAAAAGCTGCACCGGGTCTTGCGTGGCATCGGCCAGCACCTGCATGCGTTCCAGCCAGTGATCGAGTACCTGATCGAGTACGCGCTGATACAAAATCTGTTTGGTCGGAAAGTAGTACAACAGGTTTTGCTTGGAAAGTCCGGCGCGTTCAGCGATGTTGGCCAGGGCGCTGCCGGCATAACCGGTTTCGGCAAAGGCTTCGACGGCATGTTGCAGGATGCGCGCTTCCAGCACATCGCGTGGGCGCGGGATTTTGTCGACGGCTCTATCCATGTCGCACGCCTTTCAAAAACTGGCGCAGTTCGCTGCCGCTGCTGTAGGCAATGTTGAAGCGAAACCACGGATGTGTATCCGGATTGAGCGTGAAAAAATCGTTAGGCGATAACAGGATGCCTGCCTGCAATGCCTGTCTGGCGATGTCGCTGGCG
>JAGWUK010000658.1 GCA_028868455.1 Burkholderiales bacterium
GTTCTGGATGGCACCAACCATGACCGATGCCATGGCGCTGATCGCTGGTGCCGACAAAGAAGCCATTTACCTTTCCCTGGCACAAACAGCCGTTGCTGCAACTGAACGCACGCAAAAAAAACTGACTCTCAGTGATGGCGCTGATCTCAGTGCCGTGCTGACGCGCGTATTACGTCAGGAACTCAACCGTCTAACTGCAAAGCTGGAAAATGGCCTGACGCTGTTGGCGTCCATTGGATCGACAGCGCCGTTTGTGGGTTTGCTTGGCACGGTCTGGGGTATTTATCATGCACTGACGGCGATCTCGTCTTCAGGCGCTGTGCAATTGGAGCAATTGGCCGGACCGGTTGGCGAGGCGTTAATCATGACGGCATTAGGCTTACTGGTCGCGATACCGGCAGTGCTTGCTTACAACGGCTTGAATCGTATTAACCGGATTACATTGGCAGAGCTGGACGGGTTTGCGCATGATTTGCATGTGCATCTGAGCAAACAATCATTGCCGGAGAGCGACAATGGCGTTCGGTAGCTTTCAGGACAGCACATCGGCAACGTCCAAACCCTTAACCACAATGTCTGACATCAATGTGACGCCGATGGTGGATGTGATGCTGGTGTTGCTGGTCATTTTTATTATTGCGGCACCCATGATGACGCATGCGATCCGGCTGGAGTTGCCAGATGCGCAATCTGCTGCGGTAAGTGCAACATCGGAAACCATAGAATTATCTATTGATGCCGATGGCGTTTTATTTTGGAATCAGCAGCGCGTCGCTATGCCGCAGTTAGCAGAACGCTTGTCCACGGTCGCTCAGCGCCAGCCGCAACCCGAATTGCAGTTGCGTGCAGACAAAGCAACACGCTACGAAATCATTGCGCAGGTCATGGCTGCTGCGCAGGCGCAAGGCTTGAATAAAATCGGTTTCGTGACAGAACGTAAAAGTCAATAATGCAGTCAATCTGTAGTGTTGCCAGACACGCAGTGCAGTCTTAAGCGCAGCATGCTATTTGGGTTGACATCGGCTTGCCGTTAAGACGGCAATCTGGTGAAGACGACTCTTCAAGCTTGTTATTCCGGTGCCAGCGACGATATCTGCCGGACAAGGACAGCCAATTTCGTCTGCTTGCGCTGCCACGCCTTTACTCAATAATGATGCTGAACCAGTTATAATCAAAGGTTCTCAGTCATTTTCGCATCCACTTCCGGTTAAGCCATGCAAGAAAAATACACGCCCTCCGACGTCGAGCAATCGGCGCAATCCCATTGGAAAAAGATCGACGCCTATAAAGCCGTAGAAAACAATCCACGCTTCCCGAAAGGCAAGTATTACGCTTGCTCCATGTTGCCTTATCCTTCCGGCAAGCTGCATATGGGACATGTGCGTAATTACACGATCAACGACATGCTGGCACGCCAACTGCGTATGAAGGGCTACAACGTCCTGATGCCTATGGGATGGGATGCGTTTGGTTTGCCGGCAGAGAACGCAGCGATTGCGTATAAAAAATCTCCGGCAGAGTGGACTTACGCGAATATCGAAGACATGAAGTCGCAGATGGAGCCGCTGGGTCTCGCATTTGACTGGTCGCGCGAAGTGGCGACTTGCGACCCGGATTACTACCGCTGGAACCAATGGCTGTTCCTGAAAATGCTGGAAAAAGGCATTGCCTACAAAAAAACTCAGGTCGTGAACTGGGACCCGATCGATCAGACCGTGCTGGCCAATGAGCAGGTGATTGATGGTCGCGGCTGGCGTTCTGGTGCCCTGGTTGAAAAGCGCGAAATCCCTGGTTATTACTTCGGCATTACGCAATATGCAGACGAGCTGCTAAACAGCATTGACACGCTCGATGGCTGGCCAGAGCAAGTGCGTACCATGCAGCGCAACTGGATAGGCAAAAGCGAAGGTGTGCGTTTCGCATTCACGCACCAGATCAAAGATGAATCCGGCGCATTGGTGCAAGACGGCAAGATGTATGTCTTCACGACACGTCCCGACACGATCATGGGCGTAACGTTCTGCGCCGTCGCCGCGGAGCATCCGCTGGCGACTGTCGCTGCAAAAAATAACGCAAAACTGGCAGCGTTCATCGAAGAATGCAAAGCCGGCGGCACGACCGAAGCCGAAATGGCGACCAAGGAAAAAGAAGGTTTGCCAACAGGCTTATTCGTCACGCATCCACTGACCGGTGAGCAGGTCGAAGTCTGGGTCGGCAATTATGTGCTGATGACTTATGGCGACGGCGCTGTGATGGGGGTGCCCGCACATGATGAGCGTGATTTTGCATTTGCCAAAAAGTACGGTATCGCAATCAAGCAAGTGGTGGCAG
>JAGWUK010000659.1 GCA_028868455.1 Burkholderiales bacterium
CCAATTGACGCGTTAAAAATTATTCAATTGATTCAAAAGCACCGCCACATTAAGCTGGCAGGACAAGATAAGCTGAAAATTGAAGGCAAGTTTGCGGATGTGAAACTGCGGGTGGAGGCGATTCGGGGGGTTTTGAAGGGGTTGGGGTGAGATTTTATTGCTGATTTTTTTGGTTATGTGGAGTTGTATTTATTTAAACATTATGCAATGCTGGTGCCGATAGTATCTAGCCAAATCATTTAAGAACGACTAGTGATGCATGTCTGACCATTCCTAAAATATTTTTTACTCTTTTTCAATAATCTAGGTTGAACTCATGAAAAATAGAAAAAATACTTACGATTACATCAATAGCCCTACGCTAGCAAAAGAACTAGAGAAAACCCAAATTAACAAGTTCCACACAAAAGGTGGAACAGGTTTTGCTGCCGAAGATGCAAACACACTTAACGACATTTTTCAGGGCCATAAAGTTGAACAAGTCGGCAAAACAAATGAGTTAAACGGCGCTGATCGAATTGTAGATGGAACTGCAATTCAAACTAAATATTTTGACACTCCAAGAGCGACCATAAATTCTGCCTTTGATGCCCAAGGTAATTACAGATATAGCGGCCAGCTCCTTGAGGTTCCGAGTGACCAATATGACGACTGCTTGAAGTTAATGCGCGTAAAAATAAAGGAAGGAAAAGTTCCTGGAATTATTGAGCCAAACGAAGCTGAAGCTATTATAAAAAAAGCAACCGTATCTTACAAACAAGCTCGAAACATTGCTAAAGCAGGCAATATTGATGGCTTAAAATTCGATGCAAAAAATCAATGCATCACATCATCTTATGCACTTGCAATATCATTTTGCATTAATTTTTCTAAACTAAAATGGGATGGAAAAAGCACAAAAGAAGCATTAAAAGAATCGATTTCACTTGCGCTTCAATCTGGAGCAACATCATTTGTAACCGGAATCGCTACAGCTCAAATACTTAGAACCAAAGCGGCCGCTGTGGGAGTTGTCTTTATGCGAGATGGTGTCAAAACTGTTGCGCAGTCAGAAATTGGAAAAGGTGTTGTTGAACGCATTGCACAAGCCTCTCTCGGAAAATCAATATATGGAGCAGCTGCAACCAACCATGTCGCAAAACTCCTCAGAACGAACGTCGTCACATCTGTAGCAACCACCGTAATTATCTCCGCACCTGATTTTTATCGGGCAGCTTTTAGAAAAAATATTTCATGGGCACAGTTCAGCAAAAATTTAACCATTAATGGCGCTGGCGTTGCGGGCGGAGTTGGTGGCTGGATGGGGGGAGCCGCAATAGGGGCTACATTAGGAACCGCCGTTCCTGTGATTGGCAATGCTATTGGAGGTGTAGCAGGGGGAATTATCGGCGCTCTGGCGGGAGGCACAGCCGCCTCGGCTGGATCCAAATACTTGTTGGACGGATTGATTGAAGATGATGCAAAAGAGATGATACGACTGCTACCAGAACTTCTTCAACCACTTGCAACGGACTATATGTTATCTGAAATTGAGATCAAAGATTTCGAAAAGATATTAAAATCTAAAATTGACTCATCATTCCTTAGAGATTTATATCAAAATACTCAAAAATCAGAGTTTATTTATAAATATTTCGAGTCTGACTGCAATGAAATAATACTAAAGCGCCCAAAAATTAAATTACCCACACCTTCCCAAGTTCAAAACGCGCTCACAACTATTGAAGAACAAGTACTCAATTTGGAGGACTTGTAAAGCCTTGTAGGGCGGGCTGCCCCAGCCCGCGCCAATGCACCATATCAGTTATTCGCGGCCATACGGTGCTAATTCGTCGTTCCAAATTTCAACGTATTTGCCCCTTCTCACTACATCCTCCGCGCAACATGAACCCAAAGTCCCTAAGCCTACTTTTTGCGCTGCTGCTCTCCACACCAGCCGTGTTCGCACAGTCGTCGAATCCCCCGACCCAACACGCGGGACACAGCAATCAAAAATACGCGCTGATGATGGGGGTGTTCGCCACACAAGCCTCCGCAGAGGCGCTGGCAAGCTCACTGCGAGCTAAGACCACGCAAAACATTACAGTACTGGTCGTCAAAGATATGGATGGCGTGCCTACGTGGGTGGTGGCACTGGGTGCTTTTGCGAGTGTTGCCGAGGCACGCGCGCAAACTGCGCCCATCGCAACGGCCTTACAACTACGCTCCCCGCCGCTCACGATGATGTTGCCCAACAAGCCTTAAGCTTGCCTGCCGCTTGTGAATCCTCAACGAAGCGCCCGAAAGGCGCGCGAGGCAGTGTACGTTTCCTACGAATCCTG
>JAGWUK010000660.1 GCA_028868455.1 Burkholderiales bacterium
TATGAATAACAACATACTCTCTGGGAGTATATTTAGATGTCGCAATAAAGCTGCGCGCTTTAGAGTGATTTTTAGACATACTCCCAATATTCATTGATTTTTAATTTTTAAGCAAGACAAAATTTGATTGCGGCATCAACCCAGGCGCGAGCGTCACGAACGACGCCGGAGAACGATGCAGCAAACTATCAGGAAAAAGAAGCACACC
The DNA here is from genome assembly GCA_028868455.1 of Burkholderiales bacterium. Taxonomy (GTDB): domain Bacteria; phylum Pseudomonadota; class Gammaproteobacteria; order Burkholderiales; family Burkholderiaceae_D; genus Undibacterium. The sequence goes on from JAGWUK010000660.1 coordinate 209, forward strand.
ATGAGTGAACAAGCGAATTTGTTTGAACAAGTCCCGCCCGCTGACGACGGCGAATCCCTGACGCTGGCGACCTTCGCCGAGCGCGCCTATCTGGATTACGCCATCTCGGTCGTCAAAGGTCGCGCCCTGCCCGACGTCTGCGATGGCCAGAAACCGGTGCAAAGACGCATCCTGTATGCGATGAATGAACTGGGATTGAATGCCGCTGCCAAGCCGCGCAAATCAGCGGCCGTGGTCGGCGATGTGCTCGGTAAATTGCATCCGCATGGCGACCAGTCTGTCTACGACGCCCTGGTGCGCATGGCGCAGGATTTTTCTCTGCGCTATCCCCTGATCGACGGTCAGGGCAATTTTGGCTCACGCGATGGCGATGGCGCTGCCGCAATGCGTTACACCGAGGCACGTCTGACACCGATCGCTAAATTGCTGATGGATGAAATCGATCAGGGCACCGTCGATTTTCAGCCGAATTACGACGGCACGACCGAAGAACCCAAGCTTCTGCCAGCACGCCTGCCTATGGTATTGCTCAACGGTGCATCGGGTATTGCCGTCGGTCTGGCGACGGAAATTCCTTCGCATAATCTGACCGAAGTCGCCAAAGCGGCCGTCGCGCTGATACGCAATCCGACCATGCAACACGCCGAACTGATGAGCATTATCCCCGGCCCGGATTTCCCCGGTGGCGGTCAGATCATCACGCCAACCGCGACCATCGCCGACATGTACGCCACCGGACGGGGCAGCATGAAAGTGCGGGCGCGCTGGAAAATCGAAGAAATGGCGCGCGGCCAGTGGCAAGCCGTGGTGACTGAATTACCGCCCGGCACGTCATCACAAAAAGTGCTGGAAGAAATCGAAGAGCTGACGAATCCCAAAATCAAACTCGGCAAAAAAACGCTTTCGCCGGAACAAGTCGCGCTGAAACAAGTCATCCTGTCGATGCTCGATACCGTGCGCGATGAATCCGGCAAAGATGCCCCTGTGCGGCTGGTGCTTGAACCGAAATCCAAAAATCTGGATCAGACCGAGTTCATGCACATGCTGCTTGCCCATACCTCACTGGAAACCTCGGCTTCCATCAATCTGGTCATGATAGGCGGCGACGGCCGTCCGCGCCAAAAAGGTCTGCTCGACATTCTCAATGAATGGATCGCCTTCCGCTTTGCCACCGTCACGCGTCGTACGCAATTCCGCCTGAAAAAAGTCGATGACCGGATTCATATTCTGGAAGGACGTGAAGCGGTCTTGCTCAATATCGACAAAGTCATCAAGATCATCCGCGAGTCCGATGAACCCAAGCCGGCGCTGATGAAGGCGTTCAAATTGTCCGACCGCCAGGCCGAAGACATTCTGGAAATCCGCTTGCGTCAACTGGCGCGTCTGGAAGCGATCAAGATACAGCAGGAACTGGCCGAATTGCGCAATGAGAAAGCCACCCTGCATGATTTGCTGGACAATCCGGCATCGATGAAAAAAATGATCATCAAGGAAATCGACGCTGATGCCAAACAATTTGGCGATCAGCGTCGCACACTGATCGAAGAAGCTGCCAAAGCGACGATGGAGCAAAAAGTCATTGATGAACCAGTGACCGTCGTGATTTCAGAAAAAGGCTGGGTGCGGGCACGTACTGGCCACGGACATGACGCGGACCAATTCACGTTCAAAGCGGGCGACAGTCTGTATGGCACGTTTGAATGCCGCACCGTTGATCCCATGCTGGTATTTGGTTCTAACGGTCGCGTGTACTCCGTCCCCGTTTCTGCCCTGCCCGGCGCGCGTGGCGACGGCGTGCCTGTCACGACCCTGATTGATCTGGCTGCCGGCAGCAAAATCCTGCATTACTACGCAGGCAGCGCAGACCTCAGTTTGTTGATGGCTTCCACAGCCGGTTACGGTTTTACTGCAAAAGTCAGTGACATGGTGGGCCGCATGAAGGCCGGTAAAGCATTTATGACGCTGGAAGACGCCGACAAACCGCTGCCGCCTTGCGTCATCACCGACGATGCCAGCGCGATTGCCTGCCTGTCGGAAAAAGGCCGGCTGCTGGTCTTTGGTTTAAATGAAATAAAACATTTATCCAGCGGCGGTCGCGGCGTCATCCT
>JAGWUK010000661.1 GCA_028868455.1 Burkholderiales bacterium
GTCCATCTCAATTCCTTTTTCTGCTGGTGTACAACGCCCGCCAGCAGGCTCGCGGAAAGGAGAGTAAACCCCGCGACTAAATTGCTAATGTTTGCTGCCCCAGGTCTGCCATGAATTGACGGGCAACCATTGTCAATTCCAGTTTTGCATCTTTGTTCAGTTCGTAAGAGCCGGATCCGTCAATATTTGGTGTGGGCTTCATCCAGTCAAGAATTGCACTGATCATCTCAGGCTCAATATCTTTGAAACTCTTATGGCCGGTAAGGTATTCTTGCGCCTGGTGCCGTTCATCCTCTCGGTCTGAAAAATGTTCCATAAGCAATACGCGCACAAGGTTGGTCTGCTTTTCGCTTGCCGGTTTTGCCGATGCCGCTTTCTTCTGCAATGCTTCTTTCAGCGTTTCAGGTGACATAGGGCGTGCGTATTTGCCACCGTTTGGCTTTGGCTTTTCAACAACCGGTTCGGGATCGGGTGCTACACGCGGCATCAATTGCGCCGGCTCTGGATCGGGTTCGTATTGACCTTCAACCACTTCAACAGCCTGAGTATTATCTGCCTGTTGCATCTCTTCGCTGGTGTATAATCCGCTTAGTTCCTGCGGAAAGGCTTTTCTCAGTGCCAGACTTTCAGCACACTTGGCAAGCATGAGGGCGGGCATTTTTGCCCACAATCCCGATGGTCTTTCCTGACGTGTATCCTTGTCGAAGTAGGTTTGCAAGTACTCGCTATACAATGCAATACCCCAAAGTGGTTCTTTGAAATCTTTCCGCAGGACTGCTACTTTCGCTGCGGCTGGCGGCTCATTCTTCAGCCAAACATCCACCCATTCACCGCTGACTCCGCACCAATAAGGGCCGAGTTGTCCGGCGTACTGACCAGTCCTCTCGGCAATAAGCCGGAAGCCGTCAATGGAAACCTGGGTACTCATTTTCATAATCCAACTGTTACTGGCTTTATCTTTTTCCCGACGCTGGATTGCGTAAATCTGTCGGCTGAATGGGTCAAGCCCCGTCCGTTTGCACTGGTACAAAAACATGCTCAATTCGTCATTCGTTGCGCCCTTAGCGATTTGCCGCTTGATAAGCTCAATCTGCTGACTGTCAAATTGCACTGCTAACTCGTTCATGCTGTTACCATTTCCTTTCTCATAGTAGAAATTGCCATTTGGTCGCGCTTGAACAGGTATTCTTTTTCCTTTTCGAGCCGATTGATCTCGTCAATCATTTCGTCCAGCTTGTATTGTGGGGTGAACTCGCAAGTGCCGATGTAGCGCGCCCAAAGGGTTTCAATCTTGTCTGCCACCGATGCATACTCAACTGACTTGCTGTGCAGGTTGGGCTGTGCCTGGTAGAAAATGTCAGGCTCTCTGCTTACCATATCAATCAGTACCGTGTCGCTCATTGCTGGTTCCTTTCCAGCCACTTCTCATAGATCGCCGATGCCAGTACCGCGATCAGCATCACCAGCGAGACTATACTTGCCGAAATCAACGTGTCAATAAACTGTGCCATGCTAAGCTCCTCTCTACAAACAATTGACGCGGTCGCTGATTGATGGATAGCCGTTCTCTTTGTCCTGCTCCATCATTGCATCAGCCCACGCGTCTGTGACTAACCGGCGGATCGCTGCGGATCGCGTCTCGCCTGGCTTGCGGATGTAATCGAGCTTGCTAACTTCCAACTCGTTCATCCTAAGTGCTACATAAATCGTTTTGTTTTTCGTCATTCATTGCTCCTTTTCTGTGTTTGATCTTGACATCATTATAAGGGATTGTTTTACAAATGTCAATAGTAAAACAGACCAATTTCGGGAACTGGCGCAAACTCGTTTTGTCCAGGGATGCGCGAATTGACACGCGCCATTCCTGCTGCGTGGTAGATTATCCACAAAGTTGGACTATTATTGATTTTGGGCAGGAATTTTGCGTCTGGTGGCAAACTACACATAAGTATACAGAATACAAAAGCGCCTACTGGTTAGGTAGACGCTTGAGGTGGAGCTGTCGAGTACTGCCCTCGAGTTATGGATTGTCCTAAGACGCTCCCGACACTTTGTCAGCCCCGTTTAATAAGATACTCACACTTTTTGTCTATTATGCTAATCAGGCGCGCTATGCCTGCTTAGCAGGATTGTACTTTTCCTTGACGTACCAGCCCTGCCCCTTGAAATGCACCGGCGTGGGCGAGTACGTCTTGCGGAGCGTAACGGTCTGGCAGTCGGGGCACACCGTTTTCGGGTCGTCGGGATAGTGCTGGAAGAACTCGAAGTCGGTGTTGCAGCGGTCGCAGTGGTAAGCGTAGAGGGGCATCAGACCG
>JAGWUK010000662.1 GCA_028868455.1 Burkholderiales bacterium
TGACCTCAAGGAAGAAGTCAATCCTCAGGTTTTCACCTTGCAGCCGGTAGGTCATTACAAGCATCGTCTGGTGTTCGACTTGTATCCAGCCAATCCGCCTGACCCGATTGCGGCCCTGATAGAAAAAGGCGAATGGCACAAGGATACGGATCTGGCACAAGTCGCCCCGACCGTGCCGCAATTCGATGTACAGGCCAAGGCAGAGACGCCGCCAGACGAGCAGGCCTTATCGAAAATCATGCAGCAGTCTGCGCAAAACCCGGCCTCCGTTGCAGAAACCAAACCTGCGGTAAAACCGGATACGCAACTCGCCGCCAAAGAAACGGACAAACCGCTCAAGATGACGCGCATGATCACGATCGCGATTGATCCTGGTCACGGTGGCGAAGACCCCGGTGCGATTGGACGCGGCGGCAGTCGTGAAAAAGACGTGGTGCTGTCGATCGCCAAACGGCTCAAGGCCAAAATTGAACAACAACCGAATATGCGCGTGATGCTGACGCGCGACGCCGATTATTTTGTGCCACTGAACATGCGCGTTCAGAAAGCGCGTAGCGTGCAGGCTGATTTATTTATGTCGGTTCACGCTGATGCATTTGTCAACTCCAGCGCACGTGGCTCGTCGGTCTTTATCCTGTCAGAAAAAGGCGCCAGTTCCACAGCAGCGCGCTGGCTTGCCGACAAAGAAAACGCTGCCGACCTGATCGGCGGCGTCAATATCAAGGCACATGACAAACAACTCGCCAGCGTCTTGCTGGACTTGTCTACCACGGCACAGATTAACGACAGCCTGAAGCTCGGCAAAGTCGTGCTGAATGAAATCAGCGGCATCAACCGCCTGCATAAAGGCGCGGTAGAACAAGCCGGTTTTGCCGTTCTCAAGGCACCGGACATCCCCAGCATCCTGATTGAAACGGCATTTATCTCGAATCCTGAAGAAGAGGCCAAACTGACTGATGACGCCTATCAGGATCAGATGGCCAATGCCGTCATGAAAGGCATTAAAAAGTATTTCGCCAAAAACCCGCCTTTGTCGAAAAACCGTCTGACCTGATTCAAAACCAGGTCGCCGCCCTGACCTTTTCCAGGGCCAGCTGCAAGGCGTCCAGAGAAACCGAACCGAGCGCCAGCCGCAATGCCTGCGGCGTATTGCCTGCGACCGAGAAAGCCTCGGCGGTCGTTATCAGGACTTGCTGTTGCATCAGACTGGCAACGACCTGCTCGGCGCGCAACTCTGGCGGCAATTCCAGCCATAAGAAATACGACGAAGAATGCGCGCGTACGGTGCAGCCTTTCAGCAGCGTACGCGCCAGCTTTTGACGTTGCCGCGCATCGCGGCGCTTTTGTTCTTCCAGTGCATCGACATGGCCAGACTCTATCCAGCGGCAAGCCAATGCTACCGTCAAGGCGGGCGTGTTCCAGGTCGAAACCCTGATGGCGCGCTCCAGCGCCGGGATCAGCGTCGGCGGAGCGACAACCATGCCAACACGCAATCCTGAGGCCACGCTTTTCGACAAACCGGATACATACACGGTACGGTGCGGCGCATGTACCCACAAAGGTTTTGGTGCTGGTTCGGCCAGAAATGCATAGGCACCGTCCTCAATCAACATCAAGTCATGCACGTCAGCGAGCCGCGCCAATTCCGCCCGCTCCGCTTCAGTCATCACGCTGCCCATAGGATTGTGCATGGTCGGCATCACATACAGCGCCCGCACTGGTCGCCGCTGGCACAATGCAGCCAGCGCGGCCAGATCCAGTTTGCCGTCGACCAAAGGTATAGCTTCCAAATCCAGTCTGGCCGCTTGCGCCAGCGCTTTCATGCCCGGATACGTCAATGCATCAAGCGCCAGAATATCGCCAGGTTGCAATAAGGCCTGCACGCTGATCGCCAGCCCCTGCTGTGCGCCATTCACAATCAAGACCTGCTCGCCAGCCACACGTATGCCGCGATTGCGCAAATGGCGGGCAAAGGTCTGGCGTTCGTGCGGACGGCCGCCTTGCGGAGCGGAATGCAACAAGGCATCCAGATCGCCAGCGCTGGCCAGTTCGCGCAGACCTTCGCGCAGTTTTTCGACCTGCCCCGGTAAAGACGGATAATTGAACGTCAGATCGACCACGCCATTCTTCAGTGCCTGCTGCTCCAGTCCAAGGCCGCGCGCGAGGCTGGTATCGCGCACAAATGTGCCGCGCCCTATTTCGCAGCTCAGCAAACCGCTGGCTTCCAGTTCTGCATACACGCGCGTGGCCGTCGCCAGCGCAATGCCATGCTCACGCATCAATGCGCGCAAGGTCGGCAATTGCGTGCCTGGTT
>JAGWUK010000663.1 GCA_028868455.1 Burkholderiales bacterium
AAGCAACTTCGGCGGCAGGGATGGCACTGGTAACTGGAAGGGCAATATTCAGGAAGCTCATGGTGTTCTCCAAACTTAATTTATCTCTACAATGATGGCATCATATTGCGTCGCAACATATAATTCAAATTTTGAATTTCCATAACAAGTATATGATTTGTGAATAGTTGTTTGTTTCTACCTGGAAAAATTGCCATGAATTTCCTGACACTGGATCTGAACCTGTTGCGCGTATTTGACGCCGTGATGATTGAGCAAAATCTGACGCGCGCGGCAGACAAGCTGGCAATGACGCAACCCGCCGTATCAAATGCCTTAAAGCGCTTGCGCCATTCATTCAATGACGAGTTGCTGATACGTACGGCTTACGGTGTCAAACCGACGCCACGTGCCGAAGCCGTCTGGCCAGCGATACGGCAAGCCTTGTCCAATCTGGAAGCAGCAATTGCGCCGACCAGTTTTGACGTTTCCAATGCCCAGGTGACGTTTCGTATGGCAATGGCCGATGCCACGGCGGCATTGTGGCTGCCGACGCTGGTACGCGCCATAGAACACGATGCTTCCGCCATCAACGTCCGCATGGTGCCGTTAACGACACGCGAGCCGCGTCCCATGTTGCTGCGCGGCGATATTGATATCGCAGTCGGCTTTTTCCCGGGCGTGGTAGCGCAAATGGCGGGTGGGCAGAGCGGTAGCAATGCGATCCGGCATGAACGACTGTATTCCGGGCATTATGTGTCCGTGATGCGTGCTGATCATCCGTTGGCGAACAGCAAGCTCACCGTGGACGATTATTGTTCTGCCCGACATTTGCTGGTCAGCTTTTCAGGTCGTGCAAATGGCCTGGTGGATGAGGCGCTGGCCCGGTTAGGCAGAGAAAGAAGGATCTTGCTGACCGTCAATCAGTTCTTCACTGCCGGACGCGTGGTGGCAAATTCAGATTTGCTGACGGTATTGCCGCGGCATCTGATTTCTGCAACAGGGATGACCGATGCGTTGATCTGGAAGGAATTGCCGTTTGACATGCCGGAGGTACACGTTGATATGCTCTGGCATGAGAGAGACAGCCGTAATCCGGCACACAAGTGGTTGCGTGACAATCTGGTCAACATGACTCACTCTAATCTGGTTCCCCAGCTTAAGCACGACGTCCAAATAGAGACGTGAAGCGACGTACTGTGATTATGCGATTGCCACGGATAAAAATTTCCATAAAGAAATGTGTGCTTTCTAACGACGCGATCCGCCGTTTTTAGTTGCTGCACTTCAAGAAACTTGTTAGCCTGAAAGGCGCACAAAGTCATCGTTCGCGCTGGCTTAAGGACTCTTTTGTTGAGCACTTTCCGAGTTTGCCTACCAGTAAAAAAAATGCTCACGATCCACTTCCGATGTTTTCATTTAGCGCTCGTACTGGTCGTCTGGCTGAGTTTGAACGCACAGCAAACTCATGCAGCAACATTAGCACTCAACTCGGAACCGGGACACCTTTCTTTATCTTCTCAATTTGATTTATTGGAAGACAAATCTGCGAGTCTCCAGATCCGGGACATACTGCAAGCAGGTGAACATGCCGGTTTTAAACCGTTGAAAGGCAATCTCAACGCGTCCTATAGCAAATCGGTTTTCTGGCTAAGATTGCAACTGCAAAGAAGCGACGTGAATGTTCCGCGACACTGGTTGCTGGAGATGACGCCGGTCATGCTGGATGATATCCGCTTGTATGTTCCGGCTGCCGACGGCACTCTGGAAGAGCATCGGGCTGGTGACCGGTTGCCTTTTTCTGCGCTGGAAATCCAGCATCACTATCCAAGCTTTTCTATCCACTTGCCCGACACGGCACCGCATACAGTCTATTTAAGAATAGCAAGCACCAGCGCGATCTTTTTACGCGCGGATCTATGGACGCCGATCCGTTTCGCGGAGCGGTCAAATCTGCTGTCCAATATGATGGGTGCCTATTACGGCATTATGCTGGCGATGATTGTGTACAACTTGTTGCTGACGACGTCATATCGTGACCGCTCCATGCTGTATTACCTTTTATTGTCAACCGCCACGCTGATTGCAGGCATGACCGTCAACGGTCACATGGGCATGTACATCGCGCCGGACTGGCCCTGGCTAGTCGATATTCTGCCGGGTCTGATTCAACCGTTGATTACTCTTTTTGTCTCACTGTTTATCGGCAATTTTTTGCATTTAAGCGAAAAGATGCCACGCATCTATGTCGTTTTCCGCTTGATCCAGGCATTTTGCCTGTTTGCCATTTTGCTGATTTTGCTCGGATTGAATCGGTACATCGCCCCCGCCGT
>JAGWUK010000037.1 GCA_028868455.1 Burkholderiales bacterium
CGACTAATAAACCGGTGACAGCACCGATCAGGCAAAGTGGAATCGTGATAGCGATAATCAGCACTTTTCTGAACGATGAAAACTGCCACAGCATCAATAACAAAATTGATCCCAGCGCTATGGGTAAAAATTTGACCAGAGCACCCTGAGCATTTCCGGAAGTTTCCAACTCGCCTCCGACACCGATACGATATCCATCTGGCAAAGTAATCTTTGCTATTTCTGGACGCATGCTTTTCACCAATGCAGATGCCGACATACTTAAGCTCTTTCCGGAAACGGTTACTGTGCGGACTCCGTTGCGCCTACGGATAGCGCCGTCCTCCGGCACACCGATTAATTCCGCGATCTGCGTCAGCGGTACAGATACCTGGCCATTTGCTGAAAATACGTTCAGGGTTTTCAGGCGGTCATAGGACATGGTTCCCTTGTCTTTTCCCAAAATGACAATCGGAATGGTCTGGTCCTTATCGCGAAATACACTGACTGCAATTCCACTCAGCGCGCCGTTTAACGAAAGCGCAACGTCGGCAGAAGTAATTCCTGCACGTCGTGCCTTGGCCTGATCCACCCTCACCTGCAATTTCCATGTGCGATTTTCCCAGTCATCTTTGACATCAACGGTATTGGGTAAACGACGCAATTGCAGCTTGACTTGTTCTGCCAGATTTTTGAGAACGGTTGCATCTTCGCCGGTAATACGAAACTCGACCAAACCCGTTTCTGAACCACCCAACCAGAATTTCTTCACTTCCGCCCGCAATTCGGGAAAATTGGCGAACAGATAGTTCCTTGTTCGCTCAAGAACGTCGTCAACCTTGGTGCCCAAAGGCAGATTGGCAACCACATACGCCCGATGCGGGGCAGCAGCAACAGGCGCCATCGCCAATACAAAACGCGGCCCACCGTATCCCACATACGAAACAACACTGCTGATTTCTGGATTGGTTTGCCGATTGAGCAACCATGTATCGAGACGCTTAACGGCTTTTTCTGTTTCAACATAGGGTGACCCTGCCGGTAAATTGAGCAGTATCATGAATTGGTTACGTTCTGAATTGGGGAAAAATTGCTGCGGAACTTTACCAAATCCCATTAGGGCGATTACGAAAGCCGCACTCACAACTGCAAGAAACAGGAAAGGTCGCGACAATATCCATTCAAGCACATGCCGGTAGCCGCGATAAAAGCGCGTATCGTAATGCTCGTCGGATTCTGCCTTATGTGCAGTCGACGTCTTCATAAAGTGAAAACAAACCAGCGGGGTGAAAGTTAATGACAGCACCCATGAACTCAGCACCGCAATACTGGTCACCTGCGCCAGCGAACGCACGTATTCACCGGTCTGATCATCTGCGAGCAGTAAAGGCATAAACGCAAACACAATCGTTAACGCAGACGTTAACAAAGGCGTCGACAAACTTTTCCCCGCATTGATGCACGCCTGTTTTCTATCTTCTCCGGCGACAAAGCGCCGCATAATGTCTTCTGCAATCACAATGCCATTGTCGACCAGGAGACCGAGAGCGATGATCATCGACGCGATTGATACACGCTGAAGCTCAATCCCCATCATGCTCATGATGATGAGCGTCATCAGCATCGTCAGAGGAACAATCGTGCCGACAATCAACCCGGTACGCATTCCGAGAAACAGCATAACGACCGCCAGCACGATCACTAATGTTTCGTACAGCGTGCGCTCGACTTCCGAAATCAAATGTGTGACGACCTCGGGTTGAAATGTCGCGAAATTCAACTGATAACCCAAAGGCAAAGTCGGCTTGATTTCCGCGATGCGCTCTTTCAGTCGTTTGCCAAAGTCGACAACATTACCGCCGTCAGCCATCGAAATTGCCAACACGATTGCAGGTTGATTGTTAAAAAATGCCCCTGTCGTACGCGGTTCCACGTAAGCCCTGCGCAAGCTCAGTACGTCAGATAAAGCAATTGCCTGGCCCGTCTTGGGAATCAATATCGGTGTTTTCTCAATATCCGCCATATCGGTAAAATTACCGGTGGGCTCTAAAGTCACAGTGACTTTATTAGCGATAATTTGCCCGCCAGGCAGCACCACGTTCTGTTTTTGCAAACTGTTCAATACGTCAGCCAAAGACAAACCTAGATGTGACAATTGCGCTGGAGATCCTTCCAGATAAATACGTTCCGCCGGCAAACCATGTACTTCCACGCGACGTACACCACTTAACGCGGTAAGTTGGTCGCGCATTTTTAGCGCTACTTTGCGCATTTCTGCCATTGAATATCCATCAGCCGTGATTGCCAGGGTCGCAATCGCCACATTGCCAAAATCGTCGTTGACGCTTGGACCACTTACGCCGTCGGGTAGAGCAGAACGCACATCTGACATTTTGTTACGCAATTTTTGCCACAGTGGCTCCAACTGAAAAAATTTGTCGTAGAGCTTGACGCTGATAATCGTTCCGCCAGTAAATGCTGTTGATGTAATTCTTTGCACTTCTGGTATTTCACGAATTTTTTCTTCCAAGGGGCGGGTCAATAATTGCTCCACGCGTTCCGGCGACATGCCGGGAAAATAAGCGCTGACAATCGCTTCCCGAACTTTGATTGGCGGATCTTCTTGCGCTGGATAGTTCAGAAAAAGGCTAATACCAAGACCGGTAATGATGGCAATACAGGCTATCAACAAACGTGGATTCTTAAATGCGTAGCCGGTGAAATTGATCATCTGGATACCTGTTCAATTAAACGTCAGTATTGCCGGTGAACGAACGACATGGCAACTCAGCAAGAGCGGACATAAGCCTGGCGGGTAGATCAACAATTGCTACAATCCGTTTGCGCCCAATGCTTTCACCAGTTGTCCATCGGACAGAAAAGCGACACCAGCGACGACAATGTCGTCGCCAGCTTTCAAACCTTGATCGATTTCCAGATCGGTAGCGTCGACGGCTTTGATGTGCACCTCGACCCGTCGAACCTTACTTGATTTTCCGTCGAAAACAAATGCAAACCCGTGACCTGGTGCATTTCCAGGGACAATAGCCTGCATCGGCACCCTGACAATGGACGCGTGCAGTCCCGCGTTGTCCTGATTCGACGAAACAGCGAACTGGACTTTTGCGGTCACGCCGGGTCGCATGCCACCGGTGTCTCCGAGAATAGTGATATAGCTGGGAAACGCATCTCCCGCGCCGGCGCGAGCATCAATGCGACTGACAATGCCATCGAACTTACGTTCACCAATTTGTATTTTGACTTTATTGCCAATAGCAAAACCGAGCATTAATTTATCTGGCACGCGAATAGCAACGCGCAGTCCGGCGGCGCCATCCAGGCGCATCACTAACTGACCGGCATTGACATCAGTGAATGGCTCTATCATGCGCCCCGATATCAAACCATCTGCAGGGGCTCTGAGCATTGTGTATTCGAGATCACGCTTCGCCAGGGCGACAGCAGATTCGCTGTTACTAAAACGCATTTCAGCGGCCGCCACGTCTACTCTGAGTTTTTCCAGCATATTGCCGGTCATAAACCCCTGTTCTTTCAATGTCGTTTGCGCTGCCAATGCTTCGCGCTTTTCCTTGCGTTCACTGCTTGCGGTGAGCAAGCCCGCTTGCGCATTCTTTAGGTTTAGCTCGTAAGACATGGGGTCAAGTCTTGCCAGCAACTGCCCCTTGCTGACTTTATCGCCCTCATGGACTGAAATTTGTATGACTCTGCCCTGTACCGAAAATGCCAGATTCCAGACTTCTGCCGGTTGTAACTCGCCAACCAGAGAACGCCACCTTTCTTCGCCGCCGGTTTGTGCTTTAATTATTTTGACGCGTGGAACAATGTCGGATTGAATGACTTGATGTTTTTCGCTGCAGGCAGCCAACATCAATACAGGAAAAATCAAGAACACTAAACTGTAGTTTGGGAAGCTATTTCCCCTCGGGAACAATCCAGACATACTGACCTCATTTCGGTGTATGTTTCTCACTGACCAGCGTAGCTACGTATCCGCATAATAAACGTATCGTCGGAAAATCCCAAGCAATGGTTGATTCAATTTCGATACCGAGCAAATTGTCCAGTTCAACAATCATGTCCATGACATTGATTGAATCCAGTCCCAGACTATTAAATGGTACATCTGGATCTATTTCGTTTGCGTCGATATTCAAGATCACAGCAATTCGCTCTACCAACCAGTCCTCTATTTGATATGCGCTCCAACTTTCCTGCGTTTTCATTACATCTCCTCTACTTGGATGTCATTCTTTATTTTTGCATTCCGCCGATGTTGGACGTTTTCTGATTACGTCAGATAACGCGCAATAGCTAAGGCGATTTTGACCATAGCTGGTTTTTCCGCTGGTTGTTTTATGTATTCCCATCGGGCCGACGAAGCGAATATGACTGATAGTGATTTCTGCACTTGCTACAGCAACCCTGATTTTCAATGCAAGTTGCTCCAGTTCCGGGCTGACAAATAATTCATCGCTGGCAGAAAACAAATGCCGGGCAGCACGCCCCAACTCACAAAAAACTACGATACTTTCGCTTTTTGCGTCGGCACGGTCATAGGCAAACACAGCAACGTCTTCGATTCCACTGACGGCATGCTGTATCAGCTCTTCGATATCATGTGGGTAGATATTGCGACCGTTAACAATTAACAATTCTTTACTGCGACCTGTCACATAAAGCTGACCGTCGACAATCGCGCCGATATCGCCTGTGACCAAGAATCTTGGTGTTGGCTGACCTTCGATGTACGCATGAAACGTGGACTGACTTTGTGTTTCATCGCGAAAATAAGCGCTGGGCACGCTTGGCCCGCTTACCCATATTTCACCCACATTGCCATCGGCCAATACGCGCCGTGATTGCGCCTCGACGATGCGAATGCGTCCGGAATCTGCGTGGCCGCTCGAAACGAGTAAGCGTGTATCGTCGTCCGATATGGGGGGCGAAATATGTCCTTGTTCCAAGCCAAAAATGGAAACGGCACAAACGACAGGATCATGATTTCCTGTCGCAAATAAAGTCGTCTCTGCCAAACCATAGCAAGTCAATATATTTTTTCCAGAAAACCCAGCGTCGCTGAAACGTTCAGCAAACCCACGTATCGTTTGTGCCCGGATTGGCTCCGCACCATTGAACGCAGTTTTCCAACGTTGCAAAGACAATGCCGGAATATCTTCAGCAGCTACCCGGTCAATGCACAGTTGATATGCAAAATTCGGTCCGCCCGCCATTACGCTACGACCAGCATCTTGTTCAGAAATAATTTGCAGCCAACGAACCGGGCGCTTGATGAATGCAGACGGCGCCATGCTGACACAAGGAATGCCTGCATGAATTGGTGTCAGCAAACTACCGATCAATCCCATGTCGTGGTAGTGAGGCAACCAGCTCACCATAGTAAATTCCGGGTTCATCCGGAATGCTTTATAGATCAACGCCAAATTGGCCATCAGATTGGCCTGCGTGACGACAACCCCCTTCGGCAAGCTGGTTGAACCTGATGTGTATTGGATGAAGGCAATGTCCTGAGTGCCAGGGCTATTTAATCCAGACTCTGCATCACCGATATTTTTTAATTCTTCTATGGCGAACAACTGCATGGTCGCCAGCGTTGTACTGGAATCGAACACATCCTTCAGTCTGGCAATTTCATTCGACGTGGTCATTGTTCTTGCAGCACCGCAATTCGCGACGATCGCCTCCAAAATATGTGCAGACCGGCCGCGCCGTGGCATCGCAACTGGGATGGCAACGATGCCCGCCATCTGACAAGCTAAAAAGGCCTGTATAAAATCCAGTCCAGGCGAAAATGCCAGAATCAACATGCGAGGGTGAATCGTATCCCACGACAGCGTAAGCAGGCCTTTAGCGATGCGTTCACTTTCGTCATGCAGCTGAAGCCAGCTTAAATTTTCTCGCTGCTCTTGCGAACGTTCAGGCACCCAGGTCATTGCTGGCATTTCCGGCGTGCGCGCTACATGGGCGCGAAATATGTCTATCAGTTGTGGAGTGGAATTCATCATGAGCGATAAGAACGGACTAGGATAACGTGTTCAGTTTTGATAAGCCGAACATTTCTGCAAGCGCAAGCATCGCATTGCGCTTACGCTGAGCAAGATGCCACATGTGATAAATGATCAGATTGTCGGCTTGGTAGCGCTCCTGAATTGCCAGCAGTTGATCGCGGCATTCTTCAGGCGTGCCACAGATATTTACGCGCATGGTATTGCCTATCCAGGTTTCGACTTGCTGCTTTTGGGACTGCGCCTCGGCGGCAGACTCAGCACAGACACAACTCAATGCTACAGCGACGTGTGATCGGTTCTTACCGGAATGGTAGTTCTCATAATGCTCACGATATGCGCGCGTAATAGCGGCATCCTGAGTACTGGCGCGATGAAATAATGAATAGGCATACGTCGCCGAAGATTTTGCTGCCAATTCAGCCGTTCCAAATCCTGAGCCCATCACCCAAAGCGGAGGCCGTTCTGCAAAGCACGGCGTTGCCCCTTGTGCAAAGCGATGTCCGTCTGGAAAATCGCCGTCCAGATAGCGCACTAAGTCGTTCAATTTGGTCGAGAAATGTTTTGTCACCGTCGCAGCTGCATCGCTGTTGCCTGTCAGCGCAGCCAGCGCAACAACGTCTGCCGGAACACCGCCACAGACACCCAGCGCGACACGGCCTCCGGACAAGGCAGCAAGACCTCGATAATTTTCGGCAACAGCCAACGGGCTATAAAGCGGTAGCAATACCGCAGCAGATCCAAGACCGATTCGCTGCGTTGTCTTTGCCAGCGCCGCCAACATCATTTCCGGCGCAGTCCAGCAAAAATGTGATTCATGATGCTCCGCCAGCCACAAGCGTTCATACCCGAGCTGGTCAGCAAGCCGGGCTAACTCAAAAGTTTGCGCTAACACGTCCTGCCCTCGCTGGCCTGGGGCAATAATACCGAGATCAAGCAATGACAAACTCAAGCCACTCATACGGATACTCCAAAGGGAATTGTTTCAGGATCAGGGTCCACGGCGCTGTAAGTATTCCAAAACAGGACACGTCGTCCTGCCAGATTTTTTGCCCTGAACATCGCCAGAGTTTTCGCAATATAGGTCGTCTCCGTACGAAAATCGCTACATTCTGCAACGTCTCTGGCAGCTTGTTCGGCACCAGCGTTTGTTTGCCCGTATCCCGGCGCCGCAAATTCGTCAATCCACAGTATTTCGCCAAACTTTGGTTGTCCGCGATACCCCGCCCGTCTTAACATCTCCAGCGTTTTCATTGCGAGTTTTTTCATTTTTGATATGCCAGTAATCATCATCGGCACCATGCGCACTGCGACGATGCGTATAGGCATGTCTGCCATTGCCAGACCAAGCCATAAACCAGCCGCCGTGGCACAGGTGCCTGTTGGGACAACAATGTCATCGGGCTGACGCAGCTCGCCATTTCTGATCGATGCAACAATTTCGAGTGCCCCTTCAATCACACCAAGCACACCAATCGGATGATGAGATCCCGGCGGTATCCAATATGGTCGCTTGTCCTGATGCCGTCTATAGCGAATGCGTAAAAAACCAAGTGGCACATCGATAAAGCGCTCGCAACGGATGAACTCCATGTTCAGTGATGGTAATAAACGCTGGTTCAGCGCCGCTTCATGCACGTTCGGCTGCGGTGTCAGCAACGCGCGGGTATGCAAACCGTGCAGACGTCCAAAAGTCGCTGTCGCCAAAACCTGATGACTACCAAGCGGCCCCATTGTCGCAACACAATCTGCACCTTTTGCTAAAGCATCGCCAAAAAAATATTCGAGATTCCTCACCTTGCTTCCCCCGTAGACAGGAGAAGACAGGTCATCTCTTTTTATCCATAATTCCTGCAAATCCCAACGCTCCGCAAGACTCTTTTCCTGTGTCAGCGGTGTTGGGCGAACAACCAGATCGACTGGTCTGATCAGGCTTTCCAGTCCGGGCACCATCGTCGACAATAATCTTGGCGGACTCATGCGTGCTCCGGTGGTGTTTGCGATACGGGGCTTAAACAGGACAAGTCGTATTCCAATGCAGCAAAGCACGAGGTCTTGCTGCGATCCAGATAGGCTTGCAAACGCGGCTCCAGCTCACCGTAGCTTGCAAGCCTTTGTAACAAACGCGGAAGAACCTGCTGGAGACAAGCCAGCATCACCAGAGATGGGTTACGGTATTCTGCTTCCACATCGGCGACTGCCCCCAACATAAAATGACGAATGGTTTTGGTCAGGTCAGAAAATGCCGCCATCAGCATTTCCATCAATGCGCTGTCTGTACCGACTTCGGACATGGCAACGATGGAGCCAAGATCAACAAAACCTCCATCAATTACGGCATTCTGCATCTCTAGACAATGTCCTATGCCGATATGTTCAGTACGCCCCGGCAAATAACCGAGCGCCAGGATTCGTGCCACCAGATCAATCCAGCGCTCGATGACGATTTCCGGGTCTTTCGTCAACGCTTTCAGCCTGTGCAGCCATGTCCCGCTGCCAAAGCGCTTTAGCTCGACAGGCAGATGCGCGACGCGGATCGGCACGCTGGGGTAATGGTAAATGACGACAGCCAGACCTTCCGCAGTTGCACTTTCAACGATGCGCAAAGCCCGTCCTGACAGTAATTCCCGTAACGCCAGAAGATGCTCATCGCGTGCGGTCATAGGCCATTGCAGTACGAGCAAGGGGGTAGGAATGCGCGCCAGTTCGCCGAAGCGTAGTACGTGCGCTTGTTGCAATTGCGCTGCAGCGCGGGCATCTTCGACCGCCTCAAATGCGCTGACAGCCAGCGGAATTTTTTGCTCTACCAGCGCGAAATGTTCCAGTGCAGAGAATAAGGACTTTCCTCGCAGAGGATAATCGACACGAAATTCTGCTAATCCCTTTAAATGCTGATCACGATCACTGGCATAAATTTCTGTTCCCTTGAAAGCAAATACGCCGGCCGCAGGATTGGATGCTGGCGCAATGGTTTGATAAAACGCACGTAAATGCCGATACGGGCGCTGCATATCGCCGGACTGAAACGGATTGATCGTATCTGCACAAGGAACTGCAGCACGTAAAGCAGTCAGGCGCTGCGCCAGATCCGGGATGACGGCTGATAGCGCGACGTTTAATGTTTCTGCGTCTTTTTCAATATCCCATAAAACGCGTTCAACGGCGCGATGTGCTCTTACGTGCTGAACATTTTCTTTTTGCGTATTCATACGTTCGCCGATCCCGGTTTGCGCAATTCTTTTAAACGCTGCAATCCGCTTTTTCGCAAATCACGCCGGGCGAGATTTTGGCGAGCCTCGCCTTCCGCATCGAGCATGGCCGACAGGCTGGCATAGCTGACTGTGCAATCAGCAGCAACCTGTTTCAGGACATCGGAGAATTCGCGCACCATATTCTCCGCCGTTGCCTGGGTAAATAATTCGGTACTGAACTCCAGCGTCGCACGCATTGGCGACTCGTCCAACACAGTCAGTAACAAATCATACTTGGCTGTATCGGTATGCAGATCAATCGGATGAATAGAAAAATGCTGACTTTGCATTTGCGCCAGCGGTGCATTCTGCAAAACAAATTTATGCTGGAACAGCGGCATACCGCCAGCGTCTCTGGACGGATTTAATTCCTGCACCAGTGCATCAAATGGTAAATGCTGATGGAAATATGCCTGAAGGCAGCTTTGCCTGACTTGCTCAAGCATGTCAGAAAAACTGGCGCAGGCAGAATAATGCGTTCGTAATACCAGTTGATTGACGAAAAATCCTTGAATTTTTTCAGCCAGGGGATGATCACGCCCTGCGATATCCGTGCCAACGACAATTTCATCTTGCCCAGAGCGATGTCTGAGAACGACTTCAAATGCCGTCAACATCAACATGAATAAGGTGACCGATTGCTGTCTGGCAACGCGCCGCAACATTACCGACAATTGCTCATCCAGTACAAAGCTGATGCGAGCTCCGGCATACAAACTTGGTGCCTGCCGTGGAAAATCGGTCGGTAAATGCAGTCGCGGCAAATTGGCCAATTGCTGCTTCCAGTAAAGCATTTCCGGCGCCTGATATTTTTCTTCAACCAATTGTTCATGCCAGGCAGAAAAATCCGCATATTGAAGTGCCGGAACCATATCTGGAATCGCCGGGAGCGGCTGTCTGACAGCATCGTAAGCCGCCAGCAACTCCTCTGCAAATAATGCAATAGACCACCCATCTGTCGCAATATGGTGCATCACGATCAAAACAAAAACTTGCTGGTCATCCGTTCGCAGCAGATTGATCCGCAATGGTCGCTGCTGCTCCAGATCAAACGGAATGCAGGCAAGCTCTTTGATACGGCCAAGTATCTGTGTTTCGTCCAAATAAAGATGGCGCAGATCATCCATGTTCAGCACCGAGGCGATGTCTGTATCAACCAGCATTAGCATAGCCAGTTCGCCAGAATGGCTTATTCGCAGATTAAAAATTTCATGCCGCGATATGACTTGCTGCGCAGCCAGACTAAAGGCATTCAGGTCGACATCTCCTGTCAATTTCGCTGCCAGTGCGACGTTATAATTTGCGCTATCGCGTTCCAGTTGATGCAAAAAATAAAGACGTGATTGTGCGCGGGACAAACGAACGCCTTGCGTTCTGTCCACGATGGGTAAAGATAATTCCTGTCCGTTCGCATCCCCGGTCGCCAAGTTCCGGATGGCAGCCGACAAGGCATGTAATGTCGTATGCTCGAAAATCAGTCTAAGTGGCAAATCAATACCAATGGCAACGCGTAACCTGGCCATGACCGATGTCGCACGCAGCGAATGCCCTCCGAGCGAAAAAAAATCATCTCCGCTATGCACGTGCTCAATACCAAGTACCTCGCACCAGGCCGCTGCAACGATATCCTGTAAAGCATCTTTATTCGAATGTACGGAAAAATTTTGGGCATTTTTCCGTTCGGGTAATGGCAGATTTTTTCTGTCCACCTTTCCATTGACAGAAACTGGCAAACTATCGAGGCGGATCAGGAACGACGGGAGCATATTGACCGGCAGATTTTTTGCCAGATATTGCTGATACGCTTCCGTACTTAAATTTTCGCCATGCTGAAGTACAAAATACCCTATCAGCTCCTTATCCGATTGCCCCGATGCCGGCCCTGATGTCGATGGGTCGTACACAATACAGATCGCGTCTTTGATCGCGGGATGCCTGTTCATCGCGACTTCTATGTCGCCCAGCTCAACCCGGAAACCGCGTATTTTCACTTGATTGTCGAGTCGTCCCAAAAACTCCATGACACCATCGGGGAAAAATTTTGCTCTGTCACCAGTGCGATACATACGCGCGCCTTGCGTGCCAGGCGGCGCATAAGGATCAGGAATAAAACGTTCCGCGGTTAATTGTGGTTCGCCCACATATCCCTCTGCCAGACAATCACCGCCAATGTACAAATCCCCGGCAACACCAACGGGAACGGCTTGCAGGGCTGAATCCAAAATATAATAACGCGCATTTTGAATTGGTCGCCCGTAAGGAATACTGACCCACTCAGATTGAACTTGTTGAACAATATAGTAATTCGACCAGATAGTTGCCTCGGTAGCACCTCCCAAGGCAACGACACAGACATCCGGGAATGCGGCTTTCAATTTATCCGGAAGCGCTAATGGTATCCAGTCACCACTTAAAA
>JAGWUK010000664.1 GCA_028868455.1 Burkholderiales bacterium
CTTCCCTGCAGTAAACGATTCCGAAATCAGGGACTTAGACAATTTTTCTAACACTTCATTACTGCATTCCGACAAAAATGGAATCGCTTTAAGGCGCTCAACGGAGACACTGGCCTTGCCGTCATCAGAAATCGTAAATCCGCTTTGCTTGCGCCACAACATCGCATAACGCCCATCTTTTGCCAGCAACTCATCATGCGTTCCAACTTCGACGACCAACCCCTTGTCCATCACGACAATTTGATCATATCCGGTGATATGCGTGAAACGATGCGTCACTGACACAACGGTCCAATCAGAAGTAATTGCGTCCAGTGTTGCTCCGATTTCCGCTTCGGTATGCGCATCCAGTGCGGAAGTGGCTTCATCCAGAAATAAAATACGTGGCTGGCGCAACAAGGCACGGGCAATGGCTATCCTCTGACGTTGCCCACCAGACAAACTTCCGCCCTGGCTACCCACGATGCTGCGATATCCATCTGGAAATGTTTCTATCAGCTCGTGTATGCCAGCGGCTTTTGCAGCCTCAATAATTTCGTCATCTGTCGCATCCAGTCGTCCCATACGGATATTTTCTGCAATGCTGGTATCGAACAAAGCCGTATTTTGCAAAACGACGCTGGTCTGATTTCGTAGCGATGCCTCAGTGCCTTCGCGCAAATCAATATTGTCGAGAGAAATTTTTCCTTTGTTCGGATCATACAAGCGCATCAACAGCGAGAGCACCGTGGATTTTCCAGAGCCTGAGCCACCGACAATGGCCACTGTTTTTCCTGCGGGGATTTCCAGATCCACACCACGCAAAATCGGATGGCCAGATTGGTAAGCGAATTCAACTCCTTCCAATTTCAAGTTGTCATGAATGACCGGTAACGGTCCTGCATTTTCGCGATCAGATAATGCAGCTTTTGCACGGAGCAGTTTTTGTATGCGCGAATAGCTATTCATCCCTTGCACAAGCAAAGGAATGGCCTGGGTCAGATTGTCTGTAGCGCCACCAATATTTAACAAGAGACCGATGAACGCGATCAATAAGCCTGTCGTCAGAAAACCCATTACCGCGAGAATCGCCCCTACCCCCAACACGCCAATCTGCAAAAATCCTGCCGCAACGTTTGTCGAGCGTCCGATCAAAGAAGTAAAAAAATTTGCCTTAAAGTCGTCTTGCTGCAAACGCGACAAGCGTTCGTCAAATTGTTGCTCACGATATTTACTGAGATCGAATGTACGTATCGTCAGGTGATTAAGCAAATTTTCCTGCACCATACCGGCATTACCGGATTGCAGGTCATCGCGCGAACGTCCGAATTTACGCGCCCTGGGGCCAAACGGTTTTGGTGCAATCGCAATCATCGGCATCAAGACCAAGGCAACCAGGGCCAAACGCCATTCAATAACAAACAACAGCACAAGGCTGGAAACAATGGTGACCAGTCGCATACAAAAACTTGGGAGGCCGCGTACCAAAGCCGTTTCAATCGCCATCACATCTGGCCCAAAACAAGCAATGATGTCGCCTTGTGGCGTTTTAGAAAAAAAATCGGTTGATTGCTTTTGCAAGTTGCTGAACATTTTTTCCTGCAGGGATTTCGATATGTTGGAACCTATCGTGGCAGTACCAAAATCCTGCATTAAACCTGCCCCAGCATTGAGCAAAAAACCAACAGCAAGCACGCCAAGCAACATCGCCAGCAATGCCATGTCCTTGTTAACGATCGCTTTATCGAAAATGTAGCGATAACTGATAGGCATCAGCAAATTGAAAGCAACTTGAACTATCAACGACAAGGCCACCAGACTTGCCAATAAACGATAGGTAAAAGCCAGTTTCAAAGCCTGTACGATAAATCCCCAAAAACTGACTTTATGCTCATCCTCCGGCATTTTCTTCCGCTGCTGTCCGCTATCTTCTTTTTTATCGCTCATATTCTCACTCCGGCTCTCTTATTCATTTCAATTCGTTTTGTTTTTCAATCACCACCGGTCAAACAGACGAGTCTGCCTGCCGCACTTTTTTGACCCTGAATAAAATCGTATACAGGACAGGAATCACACCCAACGTTAACACCGTCCCCAGTGCCAATCCACCGACTATCACGACGGCCATCCCATACCATAGTTCACCTCCAAAAATCATTAGTGGTACCAACCCAAGGATACAAGTCAGTTTCGTCATCACGATGGGTCGTAAGCGTTTCAATGCGGCAATGACGACCGCTTCATAATGCGTTTTCCCTTCATGCAATTCCTCGGCTATACGTTCTAGCAATAAAACGGCATTGTTGATGATGATGCCGGCCAAAGC
>JAGWUK010000038.1 GCA_028868455.1 Burkholderiales bacterium
AACAATGGCAATACGATTTCGCGCGCCTGGGATGTGACTGAAAAAATCACCAGCTCCTTCGTCCGTGCCAATATCGATTCGCAGATGGGTAACACCAGCGTGCGCGGTAATGTCGGCGTACAGGTTGTGAATACTGACCAGTCTTCGCAATCGAATTACGCTGATCCAAGCGGTGCTGCGCATCCTTATACCGACGGCAAAACCTATACCGACGTCTTGCCTAGCCTGAATCTGGCGTTTGGTCTGGCGCATCAGCAAACCGTGCGTTTTGCAGTAGCAAAACAAGTCGCACGTCCGCGTCTGGATCAGCTGAATGCCGGTTTCGATTTCAAAGTTGATCAGTCTACGCGTTTGCCAAGTGCCAGCGGCGGGAATGCAAAACTCGATCCATGGCGTGCAACTGCGCTGGATGTCTCGTACGAAAAATACTTTGGCAACAAAGCGTATTTTGCTGCGGCGCTGTTTTACAAAAACCTGGAAAATTACATCTACAATTATTCGCAGACAGTGGATTTTTCACGTTTCACACCAGGCACGATTGCGGTCTCCAATTTTGGTCAGTACAGCGCTCCGTATAACGGTACGGGCGGCAAGCTCAAAGGCCTGGAATTGTCGGCATCCCTGCCTCTGGATCTGATTTCCAAATCACTGGACGGCTTTGGTATTACCGCCAGCGCCACCTTGACGAGCAGCTCGATCAACATCCAGCAGGTCAATGACACCATTGGCAAAATCGAACTGCCGGGCTTGTCCAAGCGCGTTTCCAACCTGACTTTCTACTACGAGAAAAATGGTTTCTCCACACGTATCAGCCAACGTCGTCGTTCTGACTATGTCGGTGAAATCGGCAACTTTGCCGGTGATCGTCAATTGCGTTATGTCGTAGGCGATACGGTCACCGACTTCCAGTTAGGTTATTCGTTTGAAACAGGTCGCTACAAAGGTCTGGGTATTCTGTTGCAAGTCAATAACCTGACCAACGCAGCGTATGAAACCTATGCAAACAGCCCTGACCGTCAGTTGGAATATGCAAAATACGGCCGTACTTTGCTGTTAGGTGCCAGCTACAAGTTCTGATCGGCACTCCAGAAAAATTTCCGGCGACATCGTGCGCCGGAAATTTTTTGCAGCATGGAACAAGGGTTCGCTCGTCGAACCCTATTGCTGTTGATGGCAAACGACATTTCATTTGGCATTCGCAGTATGCTGCACTAAATTTGCACCAACTCTGGAGTTAGGCAAACTTGTTCCTGCAAGGCGCACGCTGCGCTGACTGCAATTCTGGCCGCATCGGGATTGCCACGCGCTTGCGCCGGTTTTGCCTAAGTCCTACCGACAAAAACATGGGGACCTGTCAGTATGCATACGTCTACAAATAAGCCATGGCTGTCTTTCTGGCAGCTATGCAATATGAGTTTTGGTTTTTTTGGCATCCAGTTCGGATTCGCGCTGCAAAACACCAATACCAGCCGCATTTTTTCCACGCTCGGCGCTAATCCAGACGATCTGGCCTTGTTCTGGCTGGCTGCGCCAATTACCGGTTTGCTGGTACAACCAGTGATCGGTTACCTCAGCGACAATACCTGGCATCCATTCTGGGGTCGTCGTCGCCCTTTCTTTTTCGTGGGTGCGATACTGGCATCGATTGCCATGTTTCTGATGCCGAATTCCAGCCTGTTATGGATGGCAATTATGGTGCTGTGGATGATGGATACGGCGATCAATATTTCCATGGAACCGTTTCGCGCTTTCGTCGGTGACAAACTTAATCCCGGTCAGCAAACTGCCGGATTTGCGATGCAGACGTTTTTTATCGGTTGCGGCGGTGTCATTGCATCGCTGCTGCCAACCATCTTTTCGGATTATCTGGGTGTCAGCAATGTACCGGTGAACGGCGCGATTCCCGATACCGTGCGCTATTCGTTTTATGTTGGCGGCGCCGTGTTTGCCTTGTCTGTCATGTGGACGGTGTTTACCAGCAATGAAATTCCGCCCGCTGATCTGGAAAAATTTAAACAAGAGCGGCGCGCCAATGGCGGTGCCGGTAAGGCATTTGCAGAAATACTCGGTGGATTTTTAAAAATGCCGAAAACCATGGTGCAACTGGCCTTCGTGCAGTTTTTTACCTGGGTTGCGCTGTTTGCGATGTGGGTTTACACCACGCCGTCTGTGGCGAACACGGTTTTCCATAGCAGTGATGCGCAGTCCGCCGCGTTTCAGGAAGGTGGCAACTGGGTCGGTATCATGTTTGCCGTGTATGGCGGCGTTTCTGCTCTGGCGGCGTTCTTGTTGCCGGTGCTGGCGCGCATGAGCAGCCGTAAATTCGTGCACATGCTTTGCCTGGTACTCGGTGGTATCAGCCTGATCAGCATCTTTTTCATCAAGACGAAAATGCTGTTGCTCTTGCCCATGGTTGGTGTCGGTATTGCGTGGGCCAGCGTGCTGACCATGCCGTATGCGATTCTGGCGGGCGCGCTGCCGGCCAATCGCATGGGCTATTTCATGGGATTGTTCAACTTCTTCGTGGTGATTCCGCAAATCGTTGCCGGTGTCGTGCTGGGCGCGGTGATGAAGCATTTCTTTGATAATCAGTCGGTCAAAGTGCTGATGCTGGGCGGTGCCTGTATGATCGTGGCCGGTATTCTGACCTTGCTGGTCAAGGATGAAGCAGAACAAGCCAGCACGGCAGATCAATCTCCCTTGAAAGCAAATACCGACACCATCGTTGCTTCTTCATTTGTGTAAACGCGGCAGTATTGTTGTCGGAATTAAAGACAAGGGGAACTGGGATGAAGAAGTCGATGATCCGCATCGCACTGGCCGGATTATGCTGCCTGCACGCATCGCTGGCGGCCAGTCAGACGGCGAGCAAAGCGCCGATGCAGGCACCGTTTGTATGGAATAACGCGACCGTGTATTTCTTGTTGACGGATCGTTTTTACAACGCCAATCCAGCCAATGATTTCGCCTATGGGCGCAAGAACGATGCAGCGCCGTTGCGCGCTTACATGGGCGGGGACTTGGCGGGTATTACTGCCAAAATCCGCCAGGGCTATTTTCAAGATTTAGGTGTGGACGTGATCTGGTTGACGCCGCCCGTCGAGCAAATCCATGGCGGCACCGACGAAGGCACGGGCAAGTCCTACGCCTTTCACGGATACTGGGCGCGGGACTGGACCAGTGTCGATGCCAATCTGGGCACGCAAGACGACATGCGCGAACTGGTCGATACGGCGCATGCACACGGCATACGGATATTGCTGGATGTGGTGATGAACCACACCGGCCCGGTCACGCCGCAAGACCCCGTGTGGCCTGCGGACTGGGTCCGCACCGGCCCGCCTTGTACGTATCACGATGTCGCCAGCACCGTTAATTGCACGCTGGTGCGCAATCTGCCGGACGTGCGCACCGATCTGCACAAGGATGTGGCGCTGCCGCCGGCGTTGCTGGAAAAATGGAAAGCAGAAGGCCGCTACCAGCAGGAACTGCAAAGCCTGGAGGCATTTTTCGCGCGCACCGG
Source organism: Burkholderiales bacterium (assembly GCA_028868455.1). Classification (GTDB taxonomy): domain Bacteria; phylum Pseudomonadota; class Gammaproteobacteria; order Burkholderiales; family Burkholderiaceae_D; genus Undibacterium. Next base: position 3,524 of record JAGWUK010000038.1, read on the forward strand.
CTGGCCGCGTGCACCGCGCTACTACCTGATTAAATGGCAGACAGACTGGGTCAGAAAATACGGTGTGGACGGCTTTCGTGCCGACACTGCCAAGCATGTCGAGCCGGAAGTCTGGAAAGAATTAAAGCAGGAAGCCAGCCGCGCTTACGAAGAATGGAAGCAGCAACATCCGCAGAAAAAGCTGGGTGACCAGGCTTTCTTTATGACCGGCGAAGTGTACAACTACAACATTGCGAATGGTCAGCAGTTCACGATGGATGGCGGCAGCAAGATCAATTTTTATCAGTATGGTTTTGACAGCCTGATTAATTTCGGTTTTAAGTCCGACGCCAACAAAGATGCGGAGAGTCTGTTCAGCGATTATTCGGCGCGTCTGCATGGGCCTTTGCAAGGCTATTCCGTACTCAATTACATCAGCTCGCACGACGATGGCTCGCCATTTGACCAGCAAAGGCAGCGCCCGTTTGAATCGGCCACCAAATTATTGCTGAGCCCCGGCGCGGCACAAATTTATTATGGTGACGAAACGGCACGGGTATTAAATGCCGACGGTGCGCAGGGCGATGCGCTGCTGCGCTCGCCGATGAACTGGCAGGCTCTGGCCAGCAACCAGCATGTGCAAGGCAATGCGATTGCTGATGTGCGCCTGCACTGGAGCAAGCTGGGGCGTTTCCGCCATGCGCATCCGGCAATCGGTGCCGGCCTGCATCGCAAACTGGCAGATCATCCTTACACGTTTGCACGAACGTATGATCAAGATGGCGTACACGACAAAGTGGTGGTCGCGCTGGAGTTGCCTGCTGCGCCAACGCACACGATCACGGTTAGCGGCGTGTTTGCGGACGGCCAGAAACTGAAGGACTGGTATTCCGGAAAAACCGCCATCGTCAAAGATGGAAAGGTGCAAATCGACACCGCGTATTCGCTGGTGCTGATTGCGGCGGAATAAAACCCTGCTGATAACGCAAAGCGCAGATCGTCGGCAACAGGATGTATCACGCTTTGTGCAGAATAAAATCGGATCGGCGCGAACACGTCCCGGCGGAATGGCTTCCGGTCAGAGCGACTTTGCGGCAATCCTGCAGAAAGAATTTATGAAGAAACAAATGCGCAATGCATCTCGTGTTACAGAAAAACACACGTCACTGAAGCTGACGCGTCTCGGTATTCTGCTCGCCATGTCGGTCTGCGCGTCGGCAACCAATGCGCAAAACGCGGCGCGTCAGTTCGAGAGCTTTGCCGATAAAGGCAGCTACCTTGAAATCACGACCAACGACGGTCAGTACCGCATCCGACCTTACACCGGGCACATTGTCGAAACCAGTTTTATCCCGAAAGGCGAGCAATTTGATCCTGTCTCGCATGCCGTGGTACTGGCACCGCAAGCCGTGCAGACGCAGTTGCGCGATACCGATAGTCAGCTGCAATATCAGGTGCGGGATATGGAGGTCGATATCAGTAAATCGCCTTTCCAGATCAGCTATCGCTACAAAGGCAAGCCACTGATTTCGGAAAAGAATGGCTATGTTCATCAGGATAAGTCTGAGCGTCTGGACTTTAATCTGGATAACAGCGAAGCGCTGTACGGTGCCGGAGAACGCGCACTCGGCATGAATCGTCGCGGCAATCGACTGCCCTTGTACAACAAAGCGCATTACGGCTATGAAGAGCATTCCACGCAGATGAATTACGCCATGCCGCTGGTGTTTTCTTCAAAAATGTATGGCATTCATTTTGACAATGCACCAATCGGTTTTCTTGATCTGGACAGCAAAAAAGACAATGTACTTGCCTATGAAACCATCAGCGGTCGCAAAACTTATCAGGTGATCGCTGGCGACAACTGGCAGGAACTGGTCAGCAGCTATACCGCGCTGACCGGCAGACAACCTTTGCCGCCGCGCTGGGCGTTTGGCAATTTTGCCAGCCGTTTTGGTTATCACTCCGAGGCGCAGGCGCGCGCGGTGCTGGAGCAATACGCGGCTGAAAAAATACCGGTAGACGCGATTATTTTCGATCTGTACTGGTTCGGTAAAGACATCAAAGGCACGATGGGCAATCTGGCTTTCGATCACGACAGTTTTCCACACCCCAGACGAATGATTGCCGACTTTGCCAGCCAGGGCGTGAAGACTATCCTGATTACTGAGCCGTTTATCCTGACAACTTCTGGTCGCTGGGACGAGGCGGTGCAGAAAAAAATTCTCGCTACCGACAAGGACGGAAAAGCGTTGACTTATGATTTTTATTTCGGTCACACCGGCTTGATTGATCTGTTTAATCCTGTCGCCAGAGACTGGTTCTGGAACATTTACAAAGACCTCAGGAAAGACGGTGTCGCCGGCTGGTGGGGCGATCTGGGTGAGCCGGAAGTGCATCCTGCGGCGCTGATGCATGCCAGTGGCAGCGCGGATCAGGTACACAATATTTATGGTCACGAATGGGCGAAACTGATCGCTGAAGGCTACCAGCGCGAGTTTCCGAAAGAGCGGCCATTTATCCTGATGCGTTCCGGTTATTCCGGGTCGCAGCGTTACGGCATGATACCGTGGTCGGGGGACGTCAACCGTACCTGGGGCGGGTTGCGCTCGCAACCGGAAATCGCTTTGCAGATGGGGATGCAAGGTCTGGCCTATATGCACTCCGATCTCGGCGGATTTGCCGGAGCCAATCTGGATGACGAATTGTATGTGCGCTGGTTGCAGTACGGCGTGTTCCAGCCTGTGTTCCGTCCGCATGCGCAGGAAGAAGTTGCTTCCGAGCCGGTGTTCAGGGAGCCGCACACCAGGGCGCTGGCCAAGGCCGCGATCCTGTTGCGCTATCGTCTGCTGCCGTACAACTACACGCTGGCGTTTGACAACCATCTGCAAGGTTTGCCGCTGATGCGCCCGCTGTTTTACGATGAGCCGGACAACCCGGCCTTGCTGACCGTCGCGGATACGTATTTGTGGGGCCATGATTTTCTTGTGCATCCGGTGCTGCATGCCGCAGAAAAGCAAAGCAGCCTGTATTTTCCGCGCAGCAGCGACTGGTTTGATTTTGTCAGCGATCAAAAATACGCGGGCGGCAGCACGCAGACAGTAGACGTGATATCGGATCATATTCCGGTGTTTGTACGCGCCGGGGCATTTATTCCCATGAGTCCGCCCATGCAAAATACCAGCCAATATTCAACGCGTGAACTGGTACTGCATTATTACCACGATCCCAAGGTCAGCCAGTCCAGCGGCAAACTGTACGATGACGATGGCGTGACCGCCGCTGCATATGAGCACGGAGCCTATGCCATGCTGCATTTCGATAGCGCGTTGCATCGAGACCAGCTGACGATACGCCTGAGTGAACAACGCGGCGCAGCGTATGCTGCACAGGACAGACATGTGCAGCTGGCGATTCACAATGTGCAGCACAAACCCCGGCAGGTCAGTGTGCATGGTCGTACCAGCCGCTTTGATTGGGATGCCAGCACGCATATCCTGCATCTGGATGTGACATGGAATCGTCGCACCGAAGAAAAAATTCTGGTGAACTTGCAGCGCTGATACAGGTCAGTCCTGTGCGCGAAGGTGGGCGGGCTGTGGTAAATTGCGGTTGCTTTCCATTTTTGGATACCCGCAAAATTGCTTCCTGACGGCGTTAAGACTAAGCCTTGTATTTGTTTGTGTTGCCGTCACTCTGAGGAATTTTTTTTGCGACGCAAGCTGCCGCGCTCATCTGGCCTGAGACACGATCCGTGGGCGCAGGGTTGCAGAAGAGCCGCGGCAATTTCAGTTCACTGTGCGCGTGTTGATCTCATCGTGACGGTGAAAACCGGTAAAAAAACTTTTAAAAAAAATGGCGACAGAACCAGCTACCAACACAAAAATCATCGCACCGGCCAACAGCCTGGGCGAACATTCGGCATCCAGTTACGGGCATATGGGCAGTTTTTCCGGCGGCCCGCGTTTGCTGGCCGATATCGGCGCGACGCATGCACGTTTCACGCTGGAAAGCGCACCGGGCGTATTTGATGCCGTGCGCGTGCTGAAATGCGACGACTACACCGGCATTATCCCGCTGGTGCGCGCTTATCTGGCCGATCATCAGGGACAAAAAGTCCATCATGCAGCGTTTGCGATTGCCAACCCGATTGACGGTGACCATATCCAGATGACCAATCGCGACTGGGCATTTTCGATTGAAGATGTGCGGCGCGAATTTGGTTTATACACACTGTTGATCGTCAACGATTTTACGGCGCTGGCGATGTCTTTGCCCGGCTTGCAGGCCAAGGACCGCATGCAGATTGGCGGCGGCATGCCGGTGGCAAAATCGGTGATCGGCGTGCTGGGACCTGGCACGGGTCTCGGCGTGTCGGGGCTGATTCCAACTGCCGACGGGTTTGTCACGCTGGGCAGTGAAGGTGGTCACGTCAACTTTGCCCCGTGCGATGAGCGCGAATACGCGATTTTGCAATTCGCCTGGCAGGAATGGCCGCATGTCTCGACCGAGCGTCTGATTTCCGGGCCGGGGATGGAATTGATTTATTGCGCGCTGGCCAAACGCAATAAAAAGAAAGTCAAAGCGCTGGCGGCGCAAGACATCATGCACGGCGCGCTCAGTGACGGCGACGCGCTGTGTCTGGAAACGCTGGAATGTTTTTGCGGCATGCTGGGGAGCTTCAGCGCGAATCTGGCTGTGACGCTGGGTGCCTTTGGCGGGATTTATATCGGTGGCGGTATCGTGCCGCTGATGGGAGACTGGTTCGCCACATCGCCATTCCGCACCCGCTTTGAAGCCAAGGGACGTTTTTCCAGCTATCTGGCGCAGATTCCGACGTATGTGATTACCACGCCGAATCCGGCGTTTTATGGTGTCTCGGCGATTTTGTCCGAGCATTTGCGCGGTCGCAGCGGCGATAGTTCGTTGATGGACCGCATTCAGCAAATCCAGGGCGAATTGAGCCCGGCCGAGCGCCGCGTTGCCGCGCTGGTGCTGGAAAATCCGCGTACCGTATTGAATGAGGCCATTGCCGAAATCTCGCGTCTGGCCGATGTCAGCCAGCCGACCGTGATCCGCTTTTGCCGCTCACTGGGCTTTCTGGGACTGGCCGATTTTAAATTGAAATTTGCCAGCAGCCTGACCGGGACGATTCCGGTGCGACACAGCCAGGTGCGCATGAGTGACAGCACGCACGACCTGAGTGCCAAGGTCATTGATAACACGGTGTCGGCAATTCTGAGTTTCCGCGATCAGCTGGAAGTCCATGCACTCGATCAGGCGATCGCCTTGTTGCGCAAGGCGAACAAGATCGAGTTTTACGCGATGGGCAACTCGCGTGCGGTCGCGCTGGACGGTCAGCACAAGTTTTTCCGCTTCCGTATTCCGACGGCGTCGTACGGCGATGCGCATTTATTTTCGATGGCGGCGGAGTTATTAAATCCCGGCGACGTCGTGATCGTGGTGTCGAATTCCGGCAAATTGCCGGAATTGCTCAAAGCCGTGGACGCCGCGCGCCATGCCGGTGCTGATGTGATTGCGATTACGCCGAATCAGTCGCCTCTGGCGAAGAAGGCAACGGTCTGCCTGGCCGTCAATCATACAGAAGACAATGCGACCTTCTTGTCCATGATTTCGCGGATTCTGCAATTGTTGCTGATCGATATCCTGGCGGTTGGCTTGTCCGTGGATGCGCCGGATGCAGGCAATGCCGACGACGCGCGCCGCAAGGAGACCACACGTTTCAGCAATCTCCTGATTTCGCATCTGGACAGTTAAACCGCATCGCCAAAGGCGGACGTCATTGCTGCAATCAGCAGTGGCGTCTATCTTCAATGCAATATACTCCCCTTCTTTTTTAAAGAACAGGCAGCGGTTTCAGATACGAAGTGCAACTTTTGAAAACTAGTTGAAGGGTCAGATGCGGTAGCATTCTCACCTTTTGAGCAGCCAGTCGAAAGTTGCCGAATATGCGCTACCCGCTATCCGCAAATAGCGGATGCAAGTGTCGGCGCTTCGACTTATGCGAAGGCCGCAATGAATATGGAATTCACACGCTAATCAAACAAATCAAAGTTCGCCCTCGCCACAACGGCAAGCGGCTTGGCTGCGCGTGGCGCTTTCGGTTTTGGCGCAGGTTCTGCGGCCATGCGTTGCGGGTCGAAACCTTGCAGATAGCTGCGCGCAATTTCGGGGTTGGTGCAATGCAGCCAGTCATCATATTCGCTGCTGGGGATGATCACCAACTGGCGTTTTTCTTCCCCGTTTTTATGAAAGCGCTTCATCAGCGGATGCTCATCCGCATTGATCGTGAGCTGCGTAAATGCGTAATCGGTGCCGCCGTCCGGATTGTCCCATTCGCGGTAGATGCCAGCGACGGCAAACGGCGATTGGTCTGCCATACCGATCTTCCAGCGCACATGCTCGCCGGATTCGTAATTGGGTTCAAAAAAAGCCTGCATGGGCACTAAACAAAACTGGCAGGTTTTCCAATACTGCTGGTAAGTACGCAGCGAAGCGACCGTATCCGAGCGCGCATTCATCGTCGACAGATTAAGCCCCGGCGGCATATACCGCTTCGGTATCATGCCGTAATTCGCCACCAGCCCTTTGCGCGCGCCGCCATTGCCTTTAACGATGATAGGGCCGGCATAGTCGCGATACAGTTCTTCTTTCCACTGCGCATCCTGATCAAACACAGTCTCAAACTGCGCAGACAAAGTTTGTTTTGGAACGCTGATGTAGTTAATGCACATGAATAAATCCTTTGTTCTTCGATACATCGCCATCATGGCAGAACTGACGAAAAACTGTTCTGGCACATGCTGGACGCGCAGCAATCAATTGGTGCCGCTGGCATCGCCTTTTCGTGCCGATCATTTTTTGCTAGGCTGCAAATGATTGGCAAAATACCATTAAGATGAAGCTTGCGCAAAACGGCGCCCGTAGCTTGATCGCACCTGTCCGTGCGATGCATAGCGCCTTCGTCATCATGCTGAGAAAGAGCAATTTTGCGAAAATTTTAATAAGAAAAAAGGCATGTCGCCACCTGTTCGATGCCAGGATGTGAAATGAGCATTCTGGCTATTTTGCCTGCTCCCCAAGTCCTGATTTGCGCTAGTACGTCCAATGAGCGCGCATTGTCGACGCACATGCAGAATTAGATGTGTTACCCCTTTACAAATTTGCTGAACAGGCGCACAGGAAGAAATGTGGATATTTAATTGTGAACAGTGTTGTTTCCAATTTATGATTCTGTATTTAGCCGCCAATTCAATCTCTAATTAAGTCTCTGATTGACACTTCAGGAAATATCCTTTTCCACTCTGACAAATACATAAGAAAAGCATGTCCCAAATACTCACCCCGAAGTTAACACTACCGCAACTAGAATCCTACCTCTGGACCGCCGCAGACATCTTGCGCGGCAATATGGATGCCTCCGAGTACAAAGACTATATCTTCGGCATGATGTTCTTAAAGCGTCTGTCCGACAGCTTTGAAGAAGAACAAGAGCGCGTAATTGCGCACTACCTCAGTATTGGCAAAACGCAGGCGCAGGCCGAAGCCTTGGCGCAAGATGAAGACGAATACCACGACACTTTCTTTGTCCCCAAGAAGGCGCGCTGGAATGTCTTGAAAGACCTCAAGCACGATATCGGTGCCGAGCTCAATATTGCCACCGAAGCGATTGAAGAACACAACACCAGCCTGGAAGGCGTGTTGGTGTCGATCGACTTCAACATCAAAAACAAGCTGTCTGACAAAAAGCTGGCTGACCTGCTGTCACATTTTTCTAAACACCGTCTGCGCAACCAGGATTTCGAATCGACCGATCTATTAGGCACCGCCTACGAATACCTGATCAAAATGTTTGCCGACTCTGCGGGTAAAAAAGGCGGTGAGTTCTATACACCTAGCGAAGTCGTGCAATTGCTGGTGGCTTTATTGCAGCCGCATGCGGGTATGCGTATCTATGACCCTACCGTGGGTTCCGGCGGTATGTTGGTGCAAACGCGCAATTACCTCGTCGCCCATGGTGAAAACGCCGCCAATCTCTCGCTGTACGGCCAAGAGATGAATCTGAATACCTGGGCGATCTGCAAGATGAATATGTTCTTGCATGGCGTGTTCAATGCCGACATCCGCAAAG
>JAGWUK010000665.1 GCA_028868455.1 Burkholderiales bacterium
AATGGCGCCGGACGAGCGCTGGCCATTACGTTCAACAATATGGCCAGCGAGGTGCAGCGTCTGCTGGCCTCATTGCAGCAAAGCCAGCGTGAACTGGCCAGCGAGAAAGAAAAAGTCGAGACCACACTGGCTTCCATCGGCGATGCCGTCATCAGCACCGATGTCAATGGCCGCATACTGACCTTAAACAAAGTGGCGCAACAACTGACGGGCTGGGGCCGGAAAGAAGCCAGCGCAACGCCGTTAAATCATATTTTTGGTCTGGTTGACGATGATTCCCGCAGCGCACTGACGGAATTCCTGCAAAATATCTGCAACAGCGACAGCGTGTTGCAAAGTAGCAACCAGTTGCTGCTGACCCGTTTTGGCAAACAGCTCGAGATCGATTACAGCGCGGCACCGATACGGCAAAACGACGGCGGCGTGACGGGCTGCGTGCTGGTGTTTCGCGATGTCAGCGAAAAGCGCAATTTGCAGCGCCAGATTTCCTGGCAGGCCGGACATGACGTGCTGACCGGACTGGAAAACCGTGCATCGCTGACAGAACGTTTTAAACACGCCATTGCCCACGCCCAGACCCGCCATCAATGGCTGGCCGTGTGTCTGCTTGATCTGGACCATTTTCAGGCGATTAATGAAAAATACGGCAGCGACATGTCAGACAAATTGCTGCAACAGGTAGCGCGCCGGCTGGAAGACAGCATCGGTCAGGACAATCATGTCGCCAGGCTGGGCGGTGACGAGTTTGCCGTCTTATTGCAGAACCAGACCGATACGGCGGGTGTGGAACTGAATCTGTCCTTATTGCTGGCGGCACTGGCGCAACCGTATGAAATAGAAAAACGCTCCATCATCATGACGGCCAGCATCGGCGTCGCGATCTATCCGCGCGACGATGTCAACGCCGATACGCTATTGCGCTGCGCCGATCAGGCCATGTACCAGGCCAAACTGAGCGGTCGTAATCAGTTTCATCTGTTTGACGCGCAACACAATCAGCGCGCGCGCATCCGTGAAGCGCTGCACAAAGGCGAGTTCTGCCTGTATTTTCAGCCCAAGGTGAATATGCGCGCGGGGACTGTCGTCGGTCTGGAAGCCTTATTGCGCTGGCAGCATCCGGAAGACGGTCTGATCGGTCCCCTGCATTTTTTTACCGCTGGTAGAACACACCGATCTGATTATCGACATCGGCGACTGGGTGTTGCATCAGGCCATGCAGCAATTGCGTAACTGGATCGCGCTGGGGAAAAACTGGGTGGTCAGCGTCAATATCGCTGCCCGGCATTTTCAATGTGAAGATTTTCTGGCGCGGTTGCGCAGCATTTTGTCGCACTATCCCGACGTGCCGCCGCATATGCTGGAAATCGAAATTCAGGAATCGGCCGCCATTGAAGACATCCAGCATGTGCGCGAAGCCATGCTGGCTTGCCAGCAGCTTGGCGTGCGTTTTGCGCTGGACGATTTTGGCACTGGCTATTCATCGCTGTCGTATCTGAAGCGCTTGCCCGCCAATATTCTCAAGATCGACCAGAGTTTTGTGCGCGATATGCTGGACGATCAGGAAGACCTGGCCCTGATCAGCGCCGTCATTGGGCTGGCAGCCGCGTTCCGCCGCGAAGTCATTGCCGAAGGGGTGGAAACCGTCGAGCAGGGCGTTGCACTGATGCAGCTTGGCTGTGACCTGGCGCAGGGTTACGGTGTCGCCCGCCCTATGCCGGTAGCACAGGTCGCCGGCTGGGCCGCCAGTTATGTCGTGCCAACAGACTGGCGTAAGGAATTGCTGGTTGGCTGATCTGCGGTGACTTCGGTTACATGACGGTTTTGCACAGTGCCTTACCGCCAATAAAAAACGGATCATCTGCCGATGATCCGTTTTTTATTGCCATGTGGCTGCCGGCTTTCGCCGCGTAATCGTACGACTTATCGTACGACAGATCGTCCAAACTACCGCACTATTGCGCCGGATAATGAATCGTCAGCTCTTTGAGCAAATGATCGGCGTGATCGACTTCCGTCATCAGCCACAACACGTAGCGGATATCCACGTGGATGGCGCGCGTGATGGCCGGGTCAAAATACCAGTCCTTGGTAATGGATTCATAAGTGGAATCAAAATTCAGACCGACCAGTTCACCCTGTTTATTCATTACCGCCGAGCCAGAATTGCCCCCGGTCGTGTCAGCCGTCGATAAAAAGTCCACCGGAACCGTACCCAGCACCGCGTCTTTAAATACGCCATAACGGTGTTCGCGGATCGCCGTCAGTAACGCTGCTGGCGCATTGAACGGTGCATG
>JAGWUK010000666.1 GCA_028868455.1 Burkholderiales bacterium
GCGGAAACCGGGCGAATATCCAATAGAGGATGATTTGAACGTCATGAGGGTGTTGTCCATTGGCGGAGGAATCACCGAACGTGGTTCATCGAAGCGAATTGTTATCTATCGAAAAATGAAAAACGGAGAACTCAAAGAAATACCGGCGAGTATCACGGACGCCGTGAATCCTGGAGACGTCGTATTTATTAATGAACGGATTTTTTAAGTATGTCAATGTCATCTACTTCTGGTGAGTTGATACTCTCGTTCGCTCAAATAGGTGCGATGTTGCGCGCACAACGTCGGCTTGTGTTGGCCGTTGCTTTTCTAGTAACAATTTTGGCCGGCGTTATTAGTCTGTCGCTACCTAAGACATATATCGCTACGGTAGATATATATATTGACTTCAGGATGAACGATCCAATTGGCGGGCGTCAATTCAGTCCAATGCAAGACGATAGTTATCTACAAACGCAATTTGATCTTATTCGAAGTGTTCAAGTCGCGGAGAGGGTAATTGGCGCCTTGAATTTACAAGAGACGGATGCTGGAAAGCGATTTGTTGCTAAATTTGGTGAGCAACGAGGGATAAGAGCGCTCGCAGAGTCAATTACAAAAAACATCGATGTTTCGCCACATAAAAACAGCAGGATCATTGAAGTTGGTTATTCTTCGGATAACCCTGCGAACGCCAGGGATGTGGTTAATGCGATCGCCAAAGCTTATGTGGATTTGTCATTGGAAATGATGAATGCCCCAGCGCGAGCGAGAAAAGATCAATATAACGCGCAACTGGAATCTATGAGCAAGCAATTGGATGAGCTGCAGAATAAATTAACTGCGTATCAGCAAAAATATCAGATTGTCGACGTGGATGAAAGAACTGACCGCGAATCTAAGCAGATGGATGCGTTAAACGTCAAGTTGTTGGACATTCAAATGCAAAGAGTGGAGGCACAAGCGAAGAGGCAATCTTTGGATAATTTGATTCGGCAAGGTAATTCGGAATCGGACATCCCTGAAATTGCTGGAATTGGCCACATTTCCGGAATAAAAGCTGCATTAAACGCCATTGATACGCAACTCGCCAACGCAAGAACAACATTGGGTGCACGTCACCCTCGCTATTTGGCCATACAAGGCGAGCGACAAGCACTTCTGGATAAACTCAAAACGGAATCAATTACAGCCAGAGAAGTCTTGGAATCGGCAGATTCCAGACTGCAGCAACAAGAAAAGGTCATTGAATCTGAGCTTGCGAATTATCAAAAGAAGACTTTCGAAAATAAAAAACATCGTGACGTTATCGGATCATACCAACGTCAAATAGACAGTGTACAAAAAATATATAACTCTGCTATCCAGAAATTTGATGAATTGCTTATGACAAGTAATGTCGCAATTTCCAATGCAACTGTTTTGCAGTGGGCAGAATTGCCTGAAAAGCATGCGAAACCTTTGCTTCGGACTAATCTGATTTTTGGAATGATTGCGGGTGCTTTGTTGGGATTAAGCTTAGCATTTTTAATTGAGCTGATGCATCGGAAAATTCGTTGCATTGAAGATTTGGAAAAAGAATTCGACGTTCCCGTTATGGCAAAAATCGGCATTGATACCAAGATGTTGAAGGCAGATTCAAAATCAAATCCAGATATCGAAAGAGGATTGCATGTCTGAATTTGACAAAGCAACACCCGACAAAATTGCCCGGTTGGGTGATTTATTTATTCAAAAAGGTTTGCTTAGTATTGAGCAAGTCGGGCAAATTACCAGTGAACAAAAACGGAAAAAATTACGGTTTGGTGATGCTGCACTTAGCCTTGGATTATTGAGCCAAGTGCAGATTGATCAGGCCTTAGGTGAGCAATTCGGGTACGCAGGAAAAGAGTTAATCAATGGCGTCGCAAATGCATCGCTCAATTTTTTTTACTTTCCTTTTTCAAAAGAGGCAGAAGAAATCCGCCGATTAAGAAGTGAATTATTGCTCAAGTTTAGTGGCCAGGAAAAATTAAAAATCGCTCTGACAAGTGCAGCGCATGGCGACGGAAAAAGCTATATGGCTGCCAGCCTCGCAGTTGCATTGTCACAAGTTGGTAAACGCACCTTGTTGATTGATGCCGATTTACGGGGAGGGACTCTGCATGAGTATTTTACCCTCGGACAACCAGATGGTTTGTCATCGGTACTGGCGGGTCGTATTTCTCCAGATATTGCATTAATACAGCTAATGCCGAATTTATTTATTTTGCCAGCAGGACCAAAACCGCCGAATCCGTTGGAGATTTTGAGAGCTCCGCGGATTCAACAATT
>JAGWUK010000667.1 GCA_028868455.1 Burkholderiales bacterium
CCTGGCGAAGGCAGCCACCCGGTCATACGACCCTTCAAATCCCAGCTCTTTCAGATCGAGATGATGCTGTTTAATACTGCTTCGATTTTAATCATCAGGAATTGCCCCCTCCATTTACCAGCAATCACAACTTCCCCAGCAAAAATAGGCGCTTTCAGCAAGCTTGAACTTTTTTTGCTATATTAGTTCTAATCCGAACTAATTATGTTTTTTATCTGGATCATTTATGTCCTCTCCATCTCGCTATCCTTCTGCCATGATCGCCTTGCACTGGTTGATCGCCTTATTGATCGTTGCTGCGTTTGCTTTGGGTACGGTCATGACAGATATGAAAATCAGTCCGACCAAGCTGCAATATTATTCTTATCATAAATGGCTGGGCGTGACGGTGCTCGCGCTGGTGGCTATCCGGCTGTTGACACGTCTGTTCAGCAAAGTGCCACCATATCCTGCGAGTATGGGCGGATGGCAACTGAAGGCGGCTAACCTGACGCACTTTTTGCTGTATGTGCTGATGTTTGCGGTGCCTTTGTCCGGGTATTTTTATACTTCGGCGGCGGGTTACCCGGTGGTGTATCTGGGTCTGTTTGAATTGCCGACTTTCATCGCGCCCAATCCAGAGTTAAAACCGATTTTAAAAGAGCTGCATGAGACGCTGACAACGGTCATTCTGGTCGTGGTTGGCCTGCATGTCGTGGCGGCGCTCAAGCATCATTTCATCGATAAAGACGGCATCTTGCAACGCATGCTGCCGGGTCAATAATCTGTATTTGTCACAAGGAAAATCCATGTCTACGCTGTTCTCTTCGTCCAAACCAAGTCGCGCCATTGCCGCCACGCTGGCGCTGGCCTTTGCTCTCCCTGCTTTGGCCGCCATCATGAAACTTGATGCGAGCAAAAGCCAGGTTGGCATCGTGTTCAAGCAAATGAACGTGCCGGTCGATGCCAAGTTTAAAAAATTCAGCGCCAGTATCGATTACAACGAAGCCAAGCCAGAATCCTCCAAAGCGGCGGTTGAAATTGATCTGGCCAGTTTTGATCTGGGCGACCCCGAATACAACAAGGAAGTGCTGAAAAAAGAGTGGTTCAACACAGCGCAATTCCCGAAAGCGAATTTCGTTTCCAGCACCATGCAGGCGGCTGGCGCTGGCAAGCTCAGCGTCAAAGGCAAGCTGACGATCAAAGGTAAAACCGTGGATGTCAGTTTCCCGCTGAGCGTCAAAAAAGACGGTGCGAATCAAGTCTTTGACGGTAGCCTGCCCATCAAACGCCTGGCATTCAATATCGGCGAAGGCGAATGGAAAGATACCGGCATGGTTGCCGATGAAGTCGTCATCAAGTTTCACGTCGTCACGCATTCCTGATTGTTTTCACCGCAGCACCTCTAGCATAACTTTAGCAAGACTTTAGCAAGGCACTGGCAAGTTCTGCGCCAGTTATTGGCAACACCAACGCATTTCTTATTTAATTCATTTACTCTGGAGTCATCCCATGAAATTGAAGCACCTCGTTTCCGTCCTCGCGCTGCTCAGCGCCGCCCCGGTCTTTGCACAGACTTACAATATTGAACCTGGTCATACTTATCCAAGCTTTGAAGCTGATCACATGGGCATTTCGGTCTGGCGCGGCAAGTTTGACAAAACCAGCGGCAAGATCGTGCTGGATCGCGCGGCTAAAACCGGTAGCGTGGATATCACGGTCGATACCAGCTCCATTGATTTCGGCCATGCCAAACTGAATGAGCATGCCAAATCCAAGGATATGTTTAACGTAGAAAAATTCCCGACGGCGACTTACAAAGGTACGTCGATCAAATTTGAAGGTGACAAGCCTGTTGCCGTACAAGGTGAATTCACTTTGCTGGGCGTGACGAAACCTCTCACGTTAAAGATCAACAAGTTCAAATGCATCATGCATCCTATGATCAAAAAAGAAGTCTGCGGCGCGGATGCATCGGCTGAATTCAAGCGTACTGATTTCGGTCTGGACTACGGCATCAGCTATGGTTTTGCGCCTGAAGTCAAACTGGCTATCCAGGTAGAAGCGATCAAGGCTGACTAAGCGTCTTAAGTTTTAGCGCTTTCACCACGCCGGTTTGCCAAGGCAAACCGGTGCAATCTCTACAAAGCATTATGCGTAAACGTCATCTTCGCAGCATACGATTGCTGGCCGAGTGCATGCAGTTATTTGAACAGTCATCCGCCAGCAATATACGGAAACTGGGCTTCACCCATGCGCAGTTCGATATCATCGCCACGCTCGGCAATACGCCAGGCATGACCTGCAAAGA
>JAGWUK010000668.1 GCA_028868455.1 Burkholderiales bacterium
TCAGGGAAATAAAAAAGGTCTCGCCATTGTGCGAGACCTTTTTTTGCTGCATCGTGTCAACCTGTGCAGGCTGAAGCTTGGAAGCTTAAGCGCTTTAGCAGGCTGCGTAGTTGACGGTGACCACATGCACAGCCAGACCACCCAATGAGGTTTCCTTGTATTTTGCCTGCATGTCGGCGCCGGTCTGGCGCATGGTTTCTATCACGTCGTCCAGTGTCACCTGATGCGTGCCATCGCTGCGCAGCGATAAAGAGGCTGCAGTAATTGCCTTGACTGCGCCCATGCCGTTACGTTCTATGCAGGGAATCTGTACCAGACCGCCGATCGGGTCGCAGGTCATGCCCAGATGGTGTTCAATGCCGATTTCTGCGGCTGACTCGATCTGTTCGTTGCTGCCGCCCAGTGCTGCGGTCAGGCCAGCGGCAGCCATCGCGCAGGCGACACCGACTTCGCCCTGGCAGCCAATTTCCGCACCCGAAATTGAGGCGTTCTTCTTGCACAGCATGCCGATGGCGGACGCGACCAGCAGGAAATTGCGTATGCCTTGTTCGGGCGCACTAGGTTTGCAGTCTTCGGCGTAATAGCGCAAGACAGCCGGAATAATTCCGGCAGCGCCGTTGGTCGGCGCTGTCACCACACGGCCGCCCGCTGCGTTTTCTTCATTGACCGCCATCGCATACAGGCTGACGCGGTGCATGCCGTCGTGCGGCAGGACGTCGGCGGTTTCATTGGCGGTGCGCCAGAGTTTGGCAGCGCGGCGCTTGACATGCAGGCCGCCGGGCAATTCGCCGGAGAGTTGCAGACCGCGCGAGATGCATCCTTTCATGACGGACCAGATTTTATCCAGACCCGCGTCCAGTTCGGCATCGCTGCAATGCACATTTTCATTGGCGCGCAACATGGTTGCGATCGACAGGCCGCTGCGTTTGCCGTGTGCCAGCAGCTCGGCCATGGTCGCAAACGGATAGGGCAGTGGCGTACTGCCGGTGGATTCCGGAACGGCAGAATTTTGTAATTCTTCGGCAGAATAAATGAAGCCGCCACCAGTCGAGTAATACACATGGGATTCGGTGCTGCCATCGTTGCGCGTCAGATTAAAGCGCATGCCATTCGGGTGACCGGGCAAGACTTCCTGCTTGTGCCACACAATGCCGCTGGTCATGGCAAAAGGCACGGGGTATTCGCCCAGCAAATGCAGCGTGCCCGAGCTGGCCAGTGCGGCCAGTTTTTCATCCACGCTTTCCGGGTTCAGCTCTTGAGGGGTTTCTCCCATCAAGCCCAGGATGACCGCTTTGTCGGTGGCATGCCCCAGTCCGGTTAGTGCCAGCGAACCGTAGAGTTCAACTTCCACCTTGTTGGCTTTGAAGAGTTCGGGGCACTCCAGCAAAAAGCGACGTGCAGCCAGCATCGGCCCCACCGTATGGGAACTGGATGGACCCACGCCTATTTTGAATAAATCGAATACACGCATGTCCATTGATTAGCCTCTTTTGTCTCAAAATTTATAATTGAATTTATGCTGCCTGCTCCAGCTCCTTGCGGTCGACGCGAACATTTTTCAGCATGTCTTCCACCAGTTGTTGCAGGCCTACTTGCGCTTGCCAGCCCCAGTCCTGACGTGCCTGTGCATCGTCCAGACTTTGCGGCCAGCTTGCAGCGATAGCCTGGCGGCTATCCGGCGCGTAGTGTATGTCAAAGCCTGGCAAATTTTGTTTGATTGCAAACGCCAATTCCCGAGGATTAAAGCTTAAACCGGCGACATTGTAGGAAGAACGTATAGAAAGTTTGGCGGCGGGCGCATCCATCAGGGAAATCGTCGCGCGGATGGCATCGGGCATATAAATCATCGGCAGCGTGGTTTCTGCTTCGAGGAAGCATTGATAGGTTTCACCGCGCAGCGCTGCATGGAAAATCGCAATCGCATAGTCGGTTGTGCCGCCGCCCGGAGGCGATTTGAAGCTGATGATGCCGGGGTAGCGAATGCTGCGTACATCGACGCCGTATTTCTGGAAATAGTATTCGCACAGACGTTCACCCGCCAGCTTGCTGATGCCATAAATCGTGGTCGGATCCATGACCGTATATTGCGCCGTATTCACTGTCGGCGTGTTCGGGCCAAACGCGGCAATGGAAGATGGCCAGAATACTTTTAAAGGTTTGCCCGCTTCGCCACGGATGCGCGCCAGTTCCAGGATATTGAGCAGGCCATCCATGTTCAGCGTCCAGGCTTTCAGCGGCGCCTGTTCACCGGTGGCCGACAGCAGCGCGGCCAGTTGGTAAACCTGGGTG
>JAGWUK010000669.1 GCA_028868455.1 Burkholderiales bacterium
ATGGTGTAATCTTCTTTTAACTCGTTGATCAATTCCTCGATTTTTACCGTGGAAATTGGATCAAGTGCCGACGTTGGCTCATCCAGCAACAAAATTTCCGGGCGAACCGAAACACCACGTGCAATACACAGACGTTGTTGCTGCCCACCGGACAAACTCAGTCCGCTTTTGTTCAGCTTGTCTTTCACTTCCGTCCAGATCGCTGCTTTTTTCAATGCCCATTCGACGCGCTCATCCATTTCCCCTTTTGACAGGTTTTCATATAAGCGCACACCGAAGGCGATATTGTCATAAACAGACATTGGGAACGGTGTCGGTTTTTGAAACACCATACCAACTCTTGCACGGAGCAAATTGATATCCTGATCTGCATCAAGGATATTTTTGCCGTTATACATGATCTTGCCTTCGGCACGCTGGCCAGGATACAAGTCGTACATACGATTCAGCGTACGTAACAAAGTCGATTTGCCGCAGCCGGATGGCCCGATAAAGGCAGTTACTTTTTTATCATAAACATTGAGATTGATATCGCGCAGACTACGGGTAGCGCCGTAGAAAAAATTCAGCCCGTTGATCTCAATAGCTTTCTTTTGTGAATTTTCTTGATGATTGGTCATGTCGATGCTCGAATTAGTGCTGAGATTTTTGGTTAAATAAAGTACGCGATAAGATATTCAGGCCCAGGACGCTGAAGGTAATCAGCAATGCACCACCCCAGGCAAGATTGCGCCAATTTTCGTACGGGCTCATTGCAAACTGATAAATCACTACCGGCAAATTAGCCATAGGCTTATTCATATTGCCGCTGAAAAACTGATTATTCAACGCAGTAAACAATAACGGCGCAGTTTCACCCGAAATGCGAGCCACTGCCAGAAGAATACCGGTTACAACACCTGCCTTGACTGCACGCAAGCGCACCAGCAATGCGACTTTCCAGCGCGGCGCGCCCAAAGCAAACGCGGCCTCACGCAAGCTTGCGGGCACCAATCCCAGCATATTGTCCGTAGTGCGTACTACGACCGGAATCGCAATCAATGAAATGGCTGCACTGCCAGCCCATCCGGAGAAATGTTTAACGTTGGCCACATAGATTGCATACACAAACAAGCCAATCACAATGGAAGGCGCCGACAGCATGACGTCCGTCACAAACCGCGTAATGCTGCCAAACCAGCTTTTGTCGCCGTATTCAGCCAGATAGATACCGGCCAGAATGCCGATTGGTGTAGAAATCAAGGTAGCGCTAGTCACCATCATGAAGCTACCAACAATTGCATTCACCAGGCCGCCGCCATCACTGCCTGGGGCTGGCGTGGATTCAGAAAACATGGCCCAATTAATCGCGGAAAATCCCTTGATGAGCAATGTGAATAAAATCCACATCAAAAAGAACACACCCAGAACCATCGCCATCGTTGACAAGAAAATACCAACTCTATGCATCATCAAACGACGACGATACACCGGGTTTTGTGCAGATTGCATAGTGGAATTTTGCATTATTTGCTGCCTTCTTTTCTACTCAGACCGAGCAACATCAGTTTCGCTGCGGACAGAACGATAAACGTAATCACAAACAGGATCAGTGCCAGCAAAAACAACGAGGACGTATGTAAAACTGTTTCCGCTTCTGCGAATTCGTTTGCCAAGGTAGAAGCAATACTGTTGCCTGCAGCAAATAAAGACCAGGACAATTGTTGTGCATTGCCGATCACAAACGTGATCGCCATGGTTTCCCCTAATGCACGACCCAGCCCCAGCATGACACCGCCGACAACACCTATCTTGGTGTATGGCAAAACAATCTTACGAACAACTTCCCATTTCGTGCATCCCAGTCCGTAAGCAGATTCCTTCAAGACTGGCGGCACGACCTCAAAGACATCGCGCATCACAGAAGAAATAAACGGAATAATCATGATTGCCAGGATCACACCAGCAGACAAGATACCGATGCCGATCATCGGCCCGGTAAACATGGCGCCAATTAATGGCAAATGCCCCAGCGTTGCACGCAGAGCAGGTTGGACATAATTACCAAATAGCGGCGCAAAAATAAACAAACCCCACATACCGTAAATAATACTGGGAACACCTGCCAGCAACTCAATCGCGGTTCCCAAAGGACGCTTCAACCAGGCCGGGCAAATTTCCGTTAAAAACAGGGCGATACCAAAACTGACAGGAAACGCAATCAGCAAGGCAATAAAAGAGGTGGCTAAAGTACCAACGATAGCAATCATGCCACCGAATTTGTCGTTCACCGGATCCCATTCTATCGT
>JAGWUK010000670.1 GCA_028868455.1 Burkholderiales bacterium
TGAGGATTTACCGGATATGTTGCTTCCAGGTATTGCCGCAATTCTGGCATTGCTTGGTGGGTACGGAATTTATACCAGTCGTCGAAAAAAGAAATTGCAGCAATTTGAAGATAGCATTTTGACTGGTTCAAGTATGAAGGCGAACTCTATGTTCGGCTCAACAGGTGGGCAAAGTGTTGATACAAATAATAGCGTTTTTAATTCAAACTTTGCTCCATCTGCGAGCCAACTAGATGCGAACGAAGTGGATCCAGTTGCGGAAGCGGATGTGTATATTGCGTATGGACGAGATACTCAGGCGGAAGAAATTTTAAAGGAGGCATTGCGCACACAACCTGATCGCCATGCTGTTCGCGTCAAATTGCTAGAGATATATTTTGCAAGAAAAGATGCGAAATTGTTTGAGCGTCTGGCCAGTGAATTATATGGAATGACGAGTGGTGAAGGGGATGAATGGGCGCAGGCTGCATCCATGGGTGTCGTGCTTGAACCAAATAATCCATTATATGCTGGTGGCAAGGCAAAGCCAGAGTCGGCGAATTCTGCTGGTCTGGGTGTTGGTACGCAGCCATTAGAAGATTTAGACCCAGAGGCTTTGTTAGCAAACTCATTGTCGCAAGATATGCTGGAGGCAATTAGTATTATTGATACTGCGGCACAGACTAATAAGTCTGAGGCAGCGGTAGTGGAAGATAGCGGCGATAAAGATCATTTAGATATAGGTGCACTCGATTTCGATATCGATATTGGTGATTCCGTTCCACTTATTCCAGAGTCGACTAAAACAGAAGTGAGTTCTATTACAGAAGAGTCGCCTCAAGTTGACTTTGGTACGATCGATTTTGATTTCGGAAGTACAAAGGCTGAAGTTGAAACTGCGCCGGATATAAGCCTGTCGAATCCGACTGATTCTGATGTTGTAACCCCGGAGGAGTTTGATCTTGGTTTAGGTGCGGTTAATTCAGATATTGAGAATAATGGAGCGTCAAACTCTCCATTGGGGTCGGACGTTTCAAGTACCCCGGACTTAATTGAGCATTCGCTGCTTGATTCGGTAGAAAATGATGATTTCAGCGAAATTGAAGCTACTCAAGTTGAACAGCAATCTGAGTTGAATCAGGAAATGTCTTCACCATTCGAATTTGATCTTTCTGGAATTGATTTAAACTTAGAGCCAACGCAGAGTGATTCGCCTTCGCCTTCAGAACCAGCTGCTGAAGTGGATCATAAATTTAATGCTGAGATGGCGACAAAACTTGATCTTGCGGTTGCATATCACGAGATTGGCGATAAAGAAGGAGCGAGGGAATTGCTGGATGAGGTTTTGAAGGGTGGGACCCTTGAGCAGGTGGAAAAAGCACGATCAATGTTGGCGCAATTGTCGTAATTTTTTTTGCTTGAATTGTTGATTTGGGCGCAGCGTTAGCTTGCGCCCTTTTTTGTGTTTTTAATGGAAATAGAATTGAAGCGACTTGTTCTTGGTGTTCAGTATGATGGAAGCTCGTGGCACGGGTGGCAAACGCAGCCATCTGGAGAAACTATTCAGGATATGCTGGAGAATGCTTTACATAAATTTTGCAAGAGCGAGGTGAAGACGACTTGTGCGGGCCGCACGGACGCTGGCGTGCACGGTCTTGGTCAGGTTGTGCATTTTGATACGGAACTAAATCGTAATTCTTATTCGTGGGTTAATGGTGTAAATGCATTTTTACCAGGCTCAATTGCCGTTCAATGGGCTAAAGAACTTGTTCTTAATTCGGATTCTGACGAGAATTTCCATGCTCGATTCAGCGCCTCATCAAGAACTTATTGTTATATTTTACTTAATAGCAATATTCGGTCGCCTGTTTGGCAAAATAAAGCAGGATGGTTTTTTAGGCCGCTTGATCTGTCGCAAATGCAAAGGGCTGCAGAAAAGTTAATCGGGACGCACGATTTTTCGGCATTTCGTGCCGCTGGTTGTCAGGCCAAATCACCAATTAAGCTAATGCACGAAATAGATATTCGGCAGCGGGGAGAGTTGATTATCTTTACGTTACGTGCGAGTGCATTTTTGCACCATATGGTTCGAAATATTGTCGGCTCATTGCTTTTTGTTGGTTCAGGCCGAAGAAGTGTGAACTGGATGGAGGACCTGCTGAAAAGTCGCAATCGTAGTTTGGCTGCGCCGACTTTTATGCCTGACGGGTTATATTTGGCTAAGATAGACTATGATGAAAAATGGCAATTGCCGCAGAGGAATTTAGATCAGGTAATGAGTATCTTGGCCTTGTAATGGACGT